>DGHF01000110.1 GCA_002392545.1 Ruminococcus sp. UBA3855 | reverse complement strand
ATTTCGGTGTGAAGTCCTTGCAGGCGCACCATGATGAAATTGAATAATGAATCAATGAAAGTGTCCGGCTGAAAATGCCGGACACTTTTTTTGAAAGGCGGTGAAATGATATTGGATAGAGCATTATTGCAAAAGAAATTACAATTCCAGAAAGTCAAAAATGAACTTTCTCGACTGAATGGAATTGCTGTATTGGAAATTCTGGATTTTGATTCTTTCGGATGGAATGCCGATTTTTTGCGGAACATCGGTTACACTTCCTCAACCAGACAACCAGATTCTTTGATGGATGTCAATGCAAATGAAACTGAAATTTTTGCATGGGTTCGCTCAAAGATGCAGATTGAAAACGGAGCTGTATTTTATCTGCTGTGTGGTCAATTTTGGGCGGAAATTCAAATCATCAATGCAGAAAAAGCAATTCCTGATTTATGGCATGGTTCAGGTTTGACTTGCGGTTTCACACTCCTGACAGAGGATAAAAAGACATTGCTGGACATTGGATTGGATTCAAGGGATGAATCACATTATCTTTGGGACAGGTACGATATTTCTTGAATTAGGGCTTGCTTTTTTGGCGGTTTTGTGGTATCATAGTATTAAATAAATTTCGAAAGGGGTATTGTTATGGCATTACCGGAAAGAGAATTGAAGAAAATCACTGCGGATGAATTCTTTGAAATGTTCCCCAAAGAAAGCGTTTCTGAACGCTATGAACTCCACGAGGGGGAAATTGTTGGAATGTCTGCGCCGACGATTCAGCACCAGAATATTGTTGGGGGGGCTTACAGCGAAATCCGTGCTTTTATTCGCAAAAAGGGCGGAAAATGCAGTGTGTTTGTGTCGCCTGTTGATGTGAAACTGACAGATACCATTGTAGTACAGCCGGATGTATTTGTGATGTGTGACCCATCCAAAATTGATGAAAAGCGTTGTTACGGTGCGCCGGATTGGGTCATTGAAGTGACTTCCACCAATAAGGGCGATGATTTCGGGAAAAAATTCACATATTATCAGGAAAACGGAGTTCGGGAATATTGGATTGTCGTGCCTGATGAACAAAAAACATTGGTTTATTTCTTCGAAAGAAGCCACCTGCCGAATATTTACACATTCGATACCCCGATACCTGTTGAAATTTACAACAGGGAATTGAGTATTAAAATTTCTGATTTGCTGTAAAAAAGAACCATCCTCCGCATCACGTGGGGGATGGTTTTTAATGGATTTACCATTTGTATTTTTGGATTGTCTCAACGAGACTGTTTTCGCCCTGTTCCGCAAGGGTGATGAAGTCGAAAATTTTTTCACTCCATCCGGCGACAATGTTGGTCTTTCTGCCTTGGAACTGCTGAGTTCCGTAGCCCTGCAAATCAATGGCATGTACCCAGATGTCACAGCCGGACTTTTTACGGTATTCATCTGCGAGAGTCTGAACAGTCGCTTTATTATAATATGTAATACCACAATTACACATATTATCGGAAAGAATAATGATTCTGTCAGCCTTGATATTATCAGCAATCATTTTTTCAAACGGAAGCCCCATATTCGTACCGCCACCACGGACATAGGTATTGAGAGCACTGTACAGAATGCCGGACTGTGACGGAACAGAGAGCTTTTCAATTTCGGTGTCGAATGTGTAAACAATGCTGTTTTCACAGAGATGATTTGCAATCATTCCCAGCATAAGGGCAATTTCATGACAGCCAATACTTGACTTTCTGCTGATTGGACTTCTCATAGAGCCGGAAACGTCAATCGCTATCACTGTTGTACCTGAAATTTTCGGGAGATTTTCAACGGATGCGCTGACCGCATTTTCCAGCACATCTAATATACGGCTTCCGGCAATTTCCTGAATCTGCTTGTATGCGGACAGGAAACGGAAGGGGAGCTGTTTGGAACGCTTGACAGCTTCGGGATTTTCGATAGTCTGAAAGACGGTTTCAATATTCGCCGGATTGGCGTTGATGATGTTCCGCAGGTTGCGGAGTAATGCCATATAGCCGACTTTTCCGGAATCAATGAGCTTTTCCCATGTTCCGGCATTGTTTCCGTTCGCAGAGAGTTCAGTTTCCCATGTGAGCGGAGTTTTCAGCTTTCCTTCAATACAGCGTTTCCACAGGTCGGCTTGTTCGTCATCCTTCGGCTTGGGATGGGTGAGAATGATTAAATCTTTCATCTTGACGGATTTTTTATTTCCGGCATACTTGGCGAGGGTGTATTCATCCAGTGTGGGGAGTACATCAGCAATTCCCTTGATGAGAGACTGAGGAATCGGCTTCCCGAAAGTGGCAAGATAGAAAGACATGATTTCCGTCAAATCGTCCCCACGCAGGGCAACACCTTTCACGGTTTTTCTTGTGAAGGGTTTCCCGTTCGGCTCATGGGCGAGGTATGCCGTCAGGACGTGCGAAACGGAACGCATATTGAAAACTCTCCTTGCATATACAGCAAGATTGGAAACAAATTCTGCATCCTGCTGGATAACCTGCGGAATAAGATGTTCCATTTCGACGGAATTGTCGCCGTAGAACTTGCTTTCATTGAAGAAAGAGGTCAAAACCATTGTCACCAGTTTGGACTTGCTGTCCATTGCATAAGCAACATGACCCTCTGCATTTTGGGTTTTGGTGGATGCCGGATTGTTAAACTTTCCCATTCGTGAAGCCTCCTCGAAAAAAATAAAGCAAGCGTGATGAAATCAAAAACAGTTGAAATTTCACTGCACGGAGCAGCTGCGGATTCGAACCACGTCTTAAAAAAGATAACCATGAAGTAACTGTTTTCTACAATGCACGCTTGTTGTTTTCAAAATCATATGCGGATGAAATCTATCACAGACATATCTGTGCTCTACCAACTGAGCTACACCGGACTGCTCCGGAGATTGGATTCGAACCAATGACACCAGCGTTAAAAGCGAAGTAACTGTAATATGCAATACCGCAATGTAAAACGAATAAAATCTACCACAGTTTACAATATGTCCTACCATTAGACGATACCGACTGTTGTCGGCATCCGGATTCGAACCGGAATTTTCGAGTCAGAAATCGAAGTAACTGCGGTATACAATGTCGTTTTGTTTGCGCAAATGACGGATGAAATCGATGACAGTTTGACCCACTTACTTCACGAAGGGTCATTAAATTGTAAAATCCAGCCCTTGCGAGCTGATGTAAATACAAAATGTCCTTGCGGACGTAACGACTGCCGTAATGCACTATTAGCAATTTTTCAGGCGTCCACTGAGATGAACTGCCCTGACATCGTACACCCTGACACAGCCAAAATATTTTTCTCCAAACAAACCGAAGTAACTGCCACACACAATTCCGTGATTTACAAATTGCAAACGGATAAAAGCCGAAAACAGTACAAAAACCACACCCACGGGGGATATGGCGACCTGTCACGCCTTGGGGCATGACACACAATACATCGCAATACATTTTTCGAAGTAACCGTTTTCTACGATTCCGTTTGCATTTGCTATTATACCATATTTGTATCCATTTGTCAAGTGTTTTTTGGAGATTTTTTCAAAAATCAATAATTTTCATGCAACATGAAATGAAAAACGTCCTGAAATCATTGATTTCAAGACGTTTCAGCGCGGAAAGAGGGATTTGAACCCTCGCACCGGTTTCCCGACCTACTCCCTTAGCAGGGGTTGAATTTTTATAAAAATATATTGAAATATAGCGGTTTTTATTAAAAATAGTGTAGTTACGGGGTAGTTGAGACGAATGGAGCTAATCAAGGCGATTGACTTCTTGCAATCGTTCTGCAATGGATAAATGCGTATATTCCAGTGTGGTATCATAGTCTTCATGCCCTGCGAGTTCTTGAAGCATGGCAGGGGACACTTTTAAAGTTGTGAGCCTTGTGATGTAAGTATGTCTGCAACAGTACGGTGTTATCACGTCTCTGATATTCAGCTGTGACCGTTTTTCTTTCCATGCATCGTAAAATTCCACGTCACTAGGATAATAGGCAATCAGCCCTTTCTTTCCGGTTTCCATCAGCCACGAAAGAAGGGGTTTGATTTTGTCGGGGATGATGATTTTCCGATTTTTGCCTTTGGTGGTCTTGATACCGCCTATCATGTATTGTTCATCAAGATTGATATTTTCCACCTTGATGGTGAGAAGTTCTCCTGGTCTGATTCCAGTATAAAGCATGGTGAGCATTTGTGCCGTGATTGCTGACGGCTCTTTCTGGTAATCATTCCATAACAGTTCAATTTCCTGTTTCGTCATGACTTCACGTTCCTGCGACTGCAATTCTGGTAACTGGATGAACTGCGCCCGATTCTTGTCGGTGTAGTCGTCCCGAATTGCAATCTGATACAGATGGGACAGCAAATTCTTGATGTCTCTTTTGGTGTAGTAGCTTGTACCATATTTGTCAGTGATTGCTTGCAGTTCAGGAACTGTTAATTCGTCAATTTGACGATACTCAATTTCTGCATGGATTTTTTTCCATGCAATATTGTAGGCGGTTCTTTTGGATTTGGACAGTGTTTCTTTTTTTGTCTGGAACAATTCCCACAGCTGAAACATGGTGATGAATTTTTCTTTCTTTGGGGATTGTTTGAGCGTGGCAATATATTCGACAGCCTCTTTTTTTGTGCGGAATCCATATTTACGGCTTTTTTTACGTTTTCGTTTCCCATCCTGCATATAGTACCCCAATGTGATTTCAGCCGCCCACGTTCCCGACGGCATTTTATAAACAGTCCCCTGACCGTTTCCACGCTTTTTGACCCCATGGACGGCAGGGGCTTGTTTTTTTCCGCAGTACATGCAAAATATGGATTCGTCCGGAATCTCTTTCTTGCATTTGATACATTCCATGTTATCACCTCTTTAACAGTACCATGTAAAAAAGGGCTGTTGTACTGAAATGAATGGTGCAACAGCCCTCTTTTTTGTTATTTTTCATTCAGTTCTTAGACATAATTCTTTAAATCTTGTTCTGAGGACAAGGTATAATTCTGTGGACTGCCAACCAACTTTCTTAATTGCAGTGAAAGACTTTGCTTTTCAATTTTCACAATTCCAAACTTCTGACCGTTTTCAAGATAAATATGAATTTTCAGCATATCTGGAGTGTCTTCAGCTTGGCAACGGCAATTATGAAACAGTTCCGATGCAATAGACATCACATTCTTGCCAACTGTATCAGCACTTACATTTTCTTCAGATACTTGTGGTTCAGAAACAACAGGAACAGGAGCTGTTTTTTCAGGTTGCTGAATTGGAACGACAGAACGGTCAATTTCTCTGGGAGTGCCACCATCCAGCAGGAGCGACTGCCGATACTGTTCAGCCAAAGGAATATCAACCCATTCTACTGTTTTATCATAATTTTCCCTGACGACACGCTTAATTTCTTCAAGAGGAACATGGAAAAATTCTCGTCTGCCGTTGATTTTATTTACTTTCTGTTTTTCAAAGGCATTATGTAAAGCCGCTTCAAGTTTAGGTGCATCCTCAGTGAAAATCAATGCGTGAATATCGAAACAGAATGGAACGGAAGCACCACCTAATTCATCTACACGCTCCGTTGGTTCAAGGCGACGTGTCATACCTATCTTGTAAACGTCCTTTCCAAATGCTCCGATATTGGAAATCACATACACATATCCGGCACGTGTATTCGCCTGTCTGTAGTCTACATCTGTGATGGCTTTGTCTGTTTCCACAAGTTCTGACTCCAATTCCGCTTGTTTTGCTAGCAAGTCAGGATTAGAAGGGTCAGTCATAAGCTGTGAACGGATTGTCTCTAACGCACGTTCATAATGAGTACGTTCTTTTTCCAGCTTTTTCCTTGCTTCTTCAATTTCTTTCTGTGCCTTTGCCTCTTCCTTTTGTTGCTCCCGAAGTTCACGCAGACGGTCTTTTTCTTCTTGCTTTTTCTGTGCAAAGTCTAGCGCAAGGTTTAACTCTTCCAATTTGCTCCGGATATAAGCTGGTGTGATTGCAATGCTCATGATAGTGCCAAGCTTGGAAATCTGCTCCGAAGATTTCCAGATTCTATCACGGGACTTTTCCGCATTATTGACAGTCACCTGATTGATGATGTCACCACATTCCACATTAAAAGCACGGAGCAAGAGTTTCTGCATATCTTTGACCATTTTCTTCCCTTGTGATGCATTTCCGTTGACTGTCCAGCCCATGTTTCCTGTACAAGCTGTTCCGTCTTTAATCATTTGTTTTTGACATTCACGAACTTCTTTCAAGCGTTCCTTATACATATCGGAGTTTGCAAACTGATAAGTCGGCGCATATAAACCAAAGTCCTGCATTTCAATTTCATATTCCAGACCGACAATCTGTTCTTTTTGCTGTCGGATTGTGTTTCTTTGAAATTCAGCATCCCGATTGAGCTGTTCCAACTGTCTCTGAATCTGTTCTCTTTGCGCCTGCAATCCCTCAATTTCTTTCTGGAGGTCAAGAATTTCCTTTTGCTCCGGTGACAGCATTTCATTCAATCTGTCAATTTCGGAGTGAAGTTCTTTCCTGCTTTGGATTCCAAATAGACCCATATCTCATGCTCCTTTCATTATGCGCTTTTCTTTAATTTTTGCGTGGTAAGATTCATAATTTCCAGTTTATCGTCAAAGTCCAGCTTTTCAAAACGTTTCATAAACTCAGCTGTAAACTTATCTATTTCAGGGGCATTATGTGAATTTGACTCAATGGTCACAGCTCCTGTATTCCCACTGTTATTGTTTCCATTTATATCACCTGATTTGACCACATTCTCCTTAGGGTCATTAGTACGCCCAAGAAGATAATCTACAGAGCATCCCAAAGTTTCAGCAATTGCAAAAAGATTTCTTGCTTTCATTCCTTCTGTTCCCTTTCCAGTTTGATTGATTGTGTTTTTACTAAACCCACAAATCACATTCAACTGAGAAATAGTTATCCCTTTTTCATCGGCTAATGTCTTTATTCTTTCAGTTGTCACAATAGGCAGATACTCTTTTTTCATGTAAAGCCCCCCTTTTTTTAGATGGTTTATACATTTTTTATTGTTCAAAACTGTTATATCTCACGAATTCCAATTAAAATTGGAATAAAAACTTGACATTCCAATTTAACTGTGCTATAATACAATCATGGTAGTAAACAAGCGACAAAATAAAATCACAACTTAGGTTGTTATTACCATAAGTATACCATAAATATCGCAAAAAGTCAATAGAAAGGAGTGAATTTTTTTGGAAATCCGTTTAAAAGATGTCAGAGAATCCAGAAACGTATCACAGAAAGATGTTGCACAGCATATCGGAGTATCACAGCAGTTTATCAGCCGTGTTGAGCGTGGAACAAAAGATATGTCTTTTTCTCTTGCGACTGAAATTGCTGACTACCTGAATGTTTCGCTCGATGAACTTGCAGGAAGGCAGAAACCAGAAATCAATCCTAAGACTGAAAGTTGACAGGAGGTAAGCCCTATGAAACCAAAAGCAATGACATTGGAAGAACTCAAAGCCCTTGACAAAGAAATGCTGATACCTGCGGACATTGCACCGATTCTGGGAGTTGCACAGTACAGCATCAATGTTCAGGTGAAAGAGGACAAGGAGACGGGAAAGAACAGTTTCTGCTTTCCTACAATGTTGATTGGAACAAGAGTATTGATTCCAAGAAGGGCTTTTATCAAGGCTCTGGAAGGCACTAGCACAGAAAATGGAGATAATTCATAATGAGAATCAGTACACATGACAATTGTACAAAACAGTGCAAAAAGACTGAATTTTTCAGGTGCAAGAAAAGGGGGACTATGTATGAACCAACTGCAAAAGGGCGATTGTATCGCCTATGACCCGAACATTTTCGGGGAAACGCTGACTTTTGACGACCTTTTGAAAATGGTCGGACAGAAAGTCATTTTAGAGACGGAATGGGACGACGAAATGGAGCTGATAGACATTGCCTATGCTGAAGTAGCGGAAATTGTCGAAACAAATGGAATCTGGATTAAGTACGATAATCACAGCAGTGAAATACAGACAATGTACCGTGAAGAAATGGCACACAAGTGCCGTCAGGAGTATATCAGGGCATGGGCAATCCGTGACCCTGCTCCGGAAACTGCGGTTGTCGTTTCGGCAGAATATACTAAGGCAGTGACATTGACCCGTCATATCATTGCCAACGCTCAGGCAATGCAACAGTCATTGTACGAGGTCTGCAAGGGTCTCAAAGAAATGAGAGACGGCAAACTGTACAAAGAGTTAGGTTATCAGAATTTTGAGGATTACTGCGAAAATGAAGTTGGTTTTACACGTCGTCAGACTTACAATTATATTTCTATTGCTGAAAACCTTTCAAGCGATTTTGTGAAATCGATTTCACAAATTGGGAGTACAAAACTTGCTTTACTTGCCAAGCTGG
>DGHF01000087.1 GCA_002392545.1 Ruminococcus sp. UBA3855 | reverse complement strand
GGTAAGGCAACGGACTCTGACTCCGTCAGTCGGGGGTTCAAATCCCTCCACCCCAATTTCATATATGTGACATTAGCTCAGTCGGTAGAGCATACGCCTTTTAAGCGTAGGGTCGCGAGTTCGAATCTCGCATGTCACACTTGAAAAGCCTGTCAATTCTGACAGGCTTTTTGATTTGTATACTTATCAAAGGGGTATGGGGAAAAATAAAAAGGAGTAAGTATAATGAATATTGAACCAATTGCAGTCATGCACACGGATTTTCAAGATAAATTCGGCATTCCCCGACAGAGCGGACGTGTGCCCGAACTCATGGGGAAAATTGTCTTTTTTCCGGAATTCCGCAGGGAAGAGGCTTTCAGGGGGATTGAAGAATTTTCTCATTTGTGGGTGATATTCGATTTTTCAGAATCACACCGTGAAGAATGGTCTCCGACTGTCAGACCACCAAGGTTAGGTGGTAACAAGCGACTGGGAGTTTTTGCGACACGTTCGCCATTTCGCCCGAACCCTTTAGGGCTTTCCTGCGTGAAATTGGAACGGCTGGAACATTCCCTCGAAGAGGGTACTGCTTTAATTGTGTCCGGTGTGGATTTGCTGGATGGAACACCCATTTTTGACATTAAGCCTTATATTCCCTACGCTGACAGCCGTCTTGATGCTAAGGGGAGTTATGCGGAGAAATTGCAGTCGTATCAATTGAATGTGGTATTTCCGCCGGAATTACTGCACCTCATCCCCATAGAGAAACAAAAAGCCGTCTGTGCGTGTCTGGCAGATGACCCAAGACCATCGTATCAGAACGACCCTGAACGGATTTATAGCATGCGTTTTGCAGGGTATGACATTCATTTCCGTGTCAATGAAATGACTTTAACTGTGATTGCCGTGGATAATTGAGCCGATTTCAGCACAATTCACAAGAATCTGTTGACTTTCATCCAAAAAAGCGGTATAATAATAGTAATCATATCAAAAAGGAAGTGGGAACTTGCTGACTTGTATTTTGGGCGGATGCGGTACGGGGAAATCAACCCGACTGATGGAACAGCTCCGCCGTGCATTGGAAGACGGGAAAGAAGCCATTGTGCTTGTTCCGGAACAATTTTCTTTCGAGGAAGAAAAAAAGCTCTATCATCATCTGGGGGCTGTGCTTTTCAACAAAATGCAGACTTACAGTTTTGCAACGATTTCAAAGCATATCCTCAGGACGTGTGGAGGGCATACCGAGGGTTATGCTACCGAACAGGAAAAACTATTGTATTTGTATCAGGCTGTGCAGGAATGCTTGAAACAAAAAGAATTGGAGTTGCTGAAAAAACGCAGTAATTCGCCGGAATTTATTCTTTCCCTGCATTCTGTCATTGTGAAGATGCGGAAAGCCGGAATTTCGGGGATGCATTTGCTTGAAAAATCAGCTTCATTTCCTGACCGTCTCAGGGGGAAAATGAAAGAATTTGCTAAAATTCTCATGATGTATGACAAGATTCTGAAAGAAAACGGCTGTTCTGACATGCTGGAAGACCTTACAGAGGCTTCTGCTGATGCCAATTTGCACGGCTATTTCATTGGAAAACATGTTTTCATTGATGAATTCGACAGTTTCAACGGAGACCAATACCAGTTATTGGAAGTTATGCTTTCACAGGCGGAAAGCGTGACCATTGCCATCCGTGCGGATAATCCCATAAAACCCCCGACAGGAATTTTTGTCGGCGGAAACAAGACATATTATCATCTGCGTGAACTCTCCGGAAATTCGTGCAGGTATCAATATTGTGCAGAATACCGCCGTTCGGCAGAAACCGACCTCAAAGCCGTTGCAACCGGAATATTACAGCATTTAGATTCTGAAACTCCTGCGGAATACCGTGGAAATGTGCGGATTCTGGAAGGAGATGACCCTGTTTCAGAAGTAGAGTATATCTGTGCAGAATGCTGTCGGTTATTGCAGGAAAATGAAAATCTGCACTGTTACGAAATTGCCGTTGCAGTCAAACAGCCGGAAGTTTATTTCTCATTGCTGGAACGTGCCATGAAACGCTATCACCTGCCTTATGATTTATCTGCACCAAGTCCGGTATTGCACACAGATTTAGTACGGCATTTTCTGACGTTATTGGAAATTCTGTCCTCTGAAAAATGGAATACAGAATTATTGCTTCGTTACCTGAAATCGCCGTTTTCTCATTATGCGCTTGAAGAAGTTTCAACATTGGAGCATTTCTGTTTCTGTTACAGCATTGACGGCGAAAACTGGGAAGTTCCTTTTTTTGATGAGAATGACCTGATTTCTGTCAAACGTGCGGACGCATTTGGAGGAATTTCAGTTGAGGAAAGCCGGCTTTCCATTATGAACGAACTCAAAAAACTCCGTTCCGCCTGTCAGGATGTTGATGTGAATACCATTTGCAATACATTGTATGAGCATCTGGAAAGCAAAAAAGAATTGTACAAGCTGGAAACAGAAGGGGAACGAACAGAATTTGTCATGGTCTGGAATATCCTGATGGAGATTATGGAAAATGTCAATCTTTGTCATGGAGAAAAGGAAATGCCGATGAAGGAGCTGTATCAGAATTTCTTGTTGCTGTTACAGTCGAGCTATTTTTCAACCCCTCCGCAGACATTGAACAGCATCCGGATTGTTGACATCCGCACCGCCCGACTGAATGACCCGAAAGTTATTTTTGCGACAGGTGTTTTAAATACAGTTTATCCCGAAGAGGTACAAATCAGCGGAATGTTTTCCAATCAGGAACTCCGTGAGATGGAAGAATATGACATTAAGATTTCCCGACTCCTGCCGGAACTGCATTCAGATGAGTTATTGATTATCAATAAGGTGCTTGCTTCCGCATCTGAAAGATTATATCTGACTTACCCCATTATCAATGCTGAACATGAAACCGCTATGCCTGCATTGCTGATACATAAAATTAAGGAGCTGTTTTCCGGTTCGGAAGTGATGACGGAAATTCGGAATATTCCATTAAGTTTCTATGTGCGTACCATGGAATCGGCATATTTTCATTTCGTGCGGAATCTGCGGAACGATACCCCCGAACTGAGCGCACTGCGTGAAGTTCTGGAAACTGATGAGACCTACAAGAACAAAATTGAAAAATTGATTCAGCTCCAAACAGAACCAAATCTGACAGTTTCTCCTGAAACCATGAAAATGTTATTGTCCCCGACTTTGATTCTGTCACCGTCAGGAATTGAACAGTATCATAAATGTGCTTATGAGTATTTCTGTCAGTACGTGCTGAAATTGTACGTTCCGGAAAGAATTATCCTCTCTCCGCTCAGTGCCGGAGATTATGCACATTACTGCCTTGAAATCATTTTCAACAACATGGAATCGATTGACGAATTTTTAGCAATGACCCCTGAAATGCTCCGTGAAAAAGTCAATGCACTGTCTGAACAGTTCTCGAAAGAGCGTTTCCCTGATGCCGTCCGGAAAAACGGAAGATTTCAGTTTAATTACCGTGTGGCTGGAAATAGTCTGCTGGATTTGCTCATGCACATGAAAGAGCAGTTTCAGAAAGAAAAATTCCGTCCTGCCGGATATGAAGTGCCCTTTACAGAGCATCCCAAAGAGGGCGAATTTTATGCCTATCGTGTGGGGGAGGACATTCTGTGCAAGGGAAAAATTGACCGTGTGGACAGATGGCATGAAGAGACTTTGAATTTCATGCGTGTTGTTGATTACAAGACCGGAACAAAGACCCTTGCACCTGAAAAATTGATTTCTGGACTTGATATGCAGATGCTGATTTATTTGTTTGCTTTACAGCAGAATCAGGCTTATGACAACGCAACCGCCGGAGGAGTGCTCTATATGCCGAGCGGTCAGCCGAAATCAGATGCCTATTTCCAGAGAGGGGAAACCAATTCCACCCGTGAGCAGATTCTTGACGAATTTTATCAGAAAAAGGGGCTTGTTCTGGACAGTATCGTTGAAAAGCTTGATATGGAGGAGCAGAGACGTTTCAAGACTGTTTTTGACTATGATGAAAATGACCATCTTTTCAAGGTCACACCCCAGCAAATGGAAATTCTGCATACCCATGTAGAAAATACCATCCTGCAAATGGGACAGAAACTCCGTGAGGGTGAAATTTCCCCCAATCCTTATTTAAAGGAAGAGTATTCACCATGCGGAAGATGCGGTTTTGCTGATGTCTGCGGAAAGGCACAGACAGAATGCAAGAAGCTCAACAAAAAAGAAAAACAGGAAGCTGTCAGCGCATTATTCGGGGAATCTCCCAAAGAAAAAGCAAAAAAAGACAAAAAAGAAACCAAAAAGCCGGCTAAAAAATCCACTGCGAAAAAGAAGGGGGAAGATAATGATGTGGACGACTGAACAAAGTGAAGCAATTGAAACCCGTGGAAGAAGTCTGATTGTTTCAGCGGCTGCCGGAAGCGGAAAAACGGCGGTACTTGTGGAAAGACTGCTTCGCATTCTCTCCGATTTCAGGGAAGATTATCGGGTACGCACAGAGGATATTATTGTAGTCACTTTCACCAATGAAGCCGCCGAACAGATGAAACGCAGACTGACTGACAGATTTTCGGAATTGATAGCCGTGACCAGTATCAATGAAAATCCTGATTTATATGATTGGTTGCTGGAACAGAGAGCCGGACTGGCTTCGGCTAAAATTTCCACAATCAGTTCATTCTGCTTTGACATCATCCGTGAAAATGCGGATACATTGGGGATTTCTCCGCAGTTCATCATTGCAGAGCCGGAACAGGCTGTTGTTTACGAACAGAGAGCCATGCAGAAAGTCATGGAGCACTGGACAAAATCCGTCCCCGAAATGGAAACGCTGTTTTCCTACCTCTGCACCAGAGAAGACAAGGAACTTGAAAAAATTATTTTCGACTTGGCGGACGATTTGAGCGCACAGGCTTTTCCACAATATTGGATAGAACAGGCAAAGAAAGCCTGTGAAAATACAATGCCCTTGTTTGAAGCCATCCGGAAAAAATTCTGCGACGGGATGCAGGACGTTATTTTCATTGCTAACAAAGCCCTCCCTTATGCAGAATCTTCCATGACAGAGGGAATTCCGCTTGATGAGAACCCCTATTTCGGAAAAGTGACAAATGATATTATGAATTTGCAGAAACTGCTGTTATTCGTCCAGAATGCCGATATGGATACCATTTCCGCCCAGTTGCCACAGAAGCAAATCATTTTCGGCGAATTCAACAGCAGAACAAAGAAAAATATCAATGCTGATGTCAGAAAAGTTTGCAAGCAGATTTGTGAAAAATACGAGGCATTGTATAAGCATATCATGACATATTATTTACAGCCCCTGCAATTTTTCAAGGCGGATGCCGAAGTACAGAAGAAATTGATTCCCTTACTTCTGACCCTTACACAGGAATACCGTGAGGAACTCCTCGAAGAAAAAAAGCGTCAGAACGTTCTGACATTCTCGGACGGTGAAGAACTGGCAATTACTCTGCTTGGCATGCTGGACGAAAACAGCAATATTCAGCGCACCCCTCTTGCAAGGGAGCTGTCAAATCAATATCAATTGATTATGGTAGATGAATATCAGGATTCCAACAACAAACAGGACTGCCTTTTCAAGTTGCTTTCCCGTGATGCAGTGATTGACGAAAAGGGCTTGCATTACGGAACGAATGCCTTTCTTGTCGGGGACGTGAAACAATCAATTTACAGTTTCCGCAAGGCGAACCCTGAAAATTTCCGCCGTGCCATTCAGGACAGCAAGCCCCTTGAAACTGCGCCGGAGGATGTGCTTTCCCTGATTTACCTGAATCATAATTTCCGCAGTTCGGAGGGTGTATTGACTTTCATCAATGCGCTGTTTGAATCCATGATGACAAAAGAATGTGGGGAAGTGGACTATAACCAGAATGAACAGTTGAATTTTCATTCTGTTGTTTACCAGAATGCCGGAAAAATCCCGACAAAAGTCATTCTTCCCAGAACCCCTGAGAAAAATTCACTCCCCGAAGACAGCAATGTTGATGCAGAATGCATTGCTGATACCATCAGCAGTATGATTCATGACAAAGTGCAGGTTATCACCAAAGAGGGAAGCCGTGACTGTCAGCCGGAAGATTTCTGCATTTTACTGCGTTCCCTCAAAGGAATGGGAACAGCCATTGTCAAGGCATTGCGGAAACGTGAAATCCCTGTGGCAAGTGATGAAGATGCAAAACTGCTGACATTGCCGGAAATCCGTCTTATCTGGAATCTGCTCAAAGTGGCAGACAATCCCTTGGCAGATGCGCCGTTAGCCTCTGTCCTGCTTTCGCCGGTAGGCTCGCTGAATACCGAAGATTTGGCACTTTTGCGTATTCATGGGGCAAACCCTCAGGAAAAGAAGCGTACCAGAATTTTCCGTCAGATGCATATTATCGTTGACAGACCCGATATTCCCGAAGAAATCAAGCCATTGCAGAAACGCTGTACAGAAATTCTGGCACTGCTTGATAAAATTCGTCTGGTTGCAGAGCAGTACCCCTTGGAAGAATGTATTCAGCAGATTTATGATTTAACAGATTTAATGTCCCTGCAAAGCCTTTATGAAGATGATGAATTGAGAAGACATCATTTGGATGCTTTCATGCAGGAGGCGAAAAAATACCGTGAACACGCTGATTTGACCGCCCAGAGTTGTCTAAGTGGCTGGTTGCGCTATCTCGACAGAATCCGTGAAAATGACAAGAGTTTACAATTGAAATTATCTGCAAAACGTCATGGATGTGTTACCATCAAGACCATTCACGGCTCAAAGGGGCTGGAATATCCGTTTGTATTTGTGGCGAATCTGAACAGGACATTCAGCACTGAAATTACAAAATCCAAGATGATGACCAGTGAAGAGGGTTTGTTGGGATTGTATTTGCATGACCGCTCACGCTGTCTGAAATACCATACTGCAACACACCGCTATTTGACAGGAGATGCAATCAGCCGTCAGAAAAGCGAAGAAATGCGCCTGCTTTATGTGGCATTGACAAGAGCCGAACAGCAATTATTTGTGGTTCTGCATGATTTGAAAAAATTGGCAGAAGTCGGGATATTATTGCAGTCTGAACCCGATTTAGCCCCTTATTTCGCAAAACAGGCATCCAGTATGCAGGACTGGTTATTATATTTCCTGTTCACTTCAAAGGATGCATGGAGATTCAGCACCATGATTGCCGATGGAAAAAGCGATTCCGGAATTTATGCCGATTATTCCGAATGGAAGTACACTCCCCCCGAAAAACAGGAAGAAACACAGATGGAGCTTGTTTCTGATGTGGATAGTTCCGCATTGGAGCTGATGAAAAAACAGCTTGCTTTCAAGCATGATTTCCCCAAATCCGACCAGCCCTCAAAATACAGCGTGACCGCACTTTCTCACTCTGAAATCGTGACTGGAAGCATTGACGAGGAAACAGCCGAAAGAATTTCTGTTATCGCAACGACATACCAGACTCAGCCCCTCACCGCTGAACAAGCAAAAACTCCGAACCTCTCCAGACGAAATCACGCAGAAGAAAACAGAATTCTGAATGCTTCTCAGCGTGGTACAGCGGTACATACCATTATGCAACATATCCGTTTTGAGTCCGCTGTTCAGAATCCTGCTGACGAACTGGAACGACTGCAAACTGAAAAACTCATCAACCCTGTACAGCGTAAAGTAATGAAAACGGAACAGTTGAAAAAATTCCTGCAAAGTGAAATCGGTCAGAGAATTCTTTCTGCAAATTCCGCCGGAAATCTTTTCAGGGAAAAGCAGATTTTTGCAATGATTGCAGATATGAACCTCCCCGAAAATTCACCCCTTGCGAAGCAGTACGCAGATACTGACGGCGTTCTGATTGGTACAATGGACTTGATTTTCCGTGAGGGGGACGGATGGGTTATTGTCGATTATAAAACAAACCGTTGCAGTGCAGAAGAATTGATAGAGAAATATCGGGGGCAATTATGGCTGTACCGGAAGACGGCGGAACTGATTTTCGGCGAACCTGTCAAGCAGACTTATTTATATTCATTTTATCTTGGGCAGGCTCTGGAAGTATTGCCCGATGCAGAAAGCGGAGGTTTTAACGTATGAAAACAAAAATTGATGCATTGATTCAGAAAGCAATCGAAAACGGCGATTTTGTGGGAATCAATTCTGCTGTCTACCGTGACAGCGAATGTATTTACCAGAACAGTGCCGGAATGGCGGACAGAGAAAACAACCGCCCTATGACATTTGACACGATTTTTCGCATTTACTCCATGACAAAGCCCGTCACAGCGGTGGCAGTCATGCAGATGGTCGAAAAAGGCGAAATCAATACCGATTTTCCGTTAAGCTGGTATATGCCGGAATTCGGAGATATGCAGGTCTATGACGAAAAAGGCATTGCACATCCGGCAAAGAATGAACTTCGTGTGAAAGACCTTTTAAATATGACCTCTGGAATGCCTTACCCGAATTGCCTGAACCAGACACAAAAAGACGTTGCTAGTCTTTTCGGGCAGATGGAATCACGCAGAGACGGTGACAATCCCATTGATACCATGGAATTTTGTCAGAAAATGTCACAAATTCCCCTCGAATTTGAAGCCGGTACACAGTGGGAATACGGCGTTTCCGCCGATATTCTGGGCGGTCTGGTGGAAAAGGTTTCCGGCATGAATTATCGTGATTATCTCAAAGCAAACATTTTTGAACCCCTCGGAATGCATGACACTGATTTCTATGTACCTGAAGAAAAACAGAATCGTTTTGCAATGGCTTACGAATCCAAAGACGGAAAACTCGTCCGTGATGAAGGCTGTTATCTGGGGTTGAATAATTACAAGACCCTTCCGGCATTCATTTCGGGCGGTGCAGGTCTGACTTCTACCATTCCGGATTATTCCAGATTCGCCAATGCCTTGGCGAACGGTGGAACGACTAAAGACGGCATCAGGATTCTGAGCAAATATTCTGTTGATTTTATCCATACTCCGCAGGTCATGGGCGAACGCTTCACACAAGATTGGGATTCTCTGAGGGGCTATTCCTATGGGGCATTAGTCAGAGTATTGACCGACAAGGCAGGAGCTGGCACAATTGCCAATCTTGGCGAATTTGGCTGGGACGGATGGACAGGTACATATTTCTGTGTTGACCCCATCGAAAAGCTGGTTATTTTCTTCTGGGTACAGCTTTCTTGTGCAGGAACTACCCCCACGGCGAAACTCATGAGAAATATTGTGTATGGTTCTCTCTGATGAACCGGAAAATATGCTTTGTAAAATTAGAGCATGGAGATTATCAGATGCTGTTGATTTGGCAATGGCTTTGTCCAATAAGAAAGAACAAGATAAT
>DGHF01000090.1:304-6541 GCA_002392545.1 Ruminococcus sp. UBA3855 | reverse complement strand
TTCCGCTGTTGCGGAATTTGCGGTCAATGGCTTCAAGCTCCTCACGGTTCACTCTGATTTTCAAGTAGAGATCACGGCGGTCCTTATTTTCTGTTTTGTTCATATTGGTGTCAACCTTTCTTTTTATATTTCTGTGGACGGGGTTCAAGGGGTGTTCCGTTCGGTACACTGTAGTAGTGATTTTAGGTAACAACAGGAAATTTCGGCAGTCGGTTATGCGTTAAAATTCCCTTGACATCAGGGGAAAAAAGTAGTATAATAAAATCAGTAAAAGGAGTGATTCCAATGGGCAAAAAAGATACGGTTACCAAAGATTACATGAGCGACAATGCCACATTTGCCGATGCGTTCAATTTTCTGATTTACGGTGGTAGACAGGTCATCAAGCCTGAACAGCTTAAGGAACTGGATACGACAGCAATCGCACTTCCGTATGGTGAGGGTGAACGTCCTGTTCCGATTCAGAAATACAGGGATTTGCTGAAAGCAATGACAGACGGAAATATTGCCTATGTTCTGCTCGGCATTGAAAATCAGTCGGAAATCCATTACGCTATGCCCCCTAAAAATATGCTGTATGATGCCGCTGAATATGTCGCACAGGTGGAAGATACTGCTAAATCACACAAAGGTGGCAAAAAATCTGAAACGGGTGCAGAATATCTTTCAGGATTCTACCGGACTGACAAACTGCTGCCTGTGATTACGCTGACAGTCTATTTCGATGCAGAAAAATGGAATGCTCCGAAGTCACTGTATGAAATGTTCGGCAATATCGAACCGGAAATTTTGAAATTCGTTGACAATTACCACATTCATCTGATTAGTCCTGCGGATATTGCAGACGAAGATTTTTCAAAATTTCACACGGAACTGAGCCTTGCACTGAAATACATCAAGTATTCCAAAGATAAAAAAAGGCTCAGACGGATAATGCAGGAAGATACAGCGTTCAAAACCGTTTCCAGAAGAACGGCTGATATGGTGAATATTGTCACAAATTCAAATTTGCACTATGCTGACGGAGAGGAGCGTGTGAATATGTGCGAAGCAATTGAGGAAATCAGAAATGATGCGGTACTTGAAACGCTCATCGGATTGGTGAAAGACGGTTTGCTTTCACTGAATGTTGCCGCTGAACGTGCCAACATGACCGTTGAAGAATTTAAAGAAAAGACTGCTGAATTAAATAACTGAATTTTCATATCAAGGCGAATGAAACGCAACCTCGAGAATGATACTATTAAAAACAAAACCAGTGTCGGAAATCACGACACTGGTTTGATTATTGTTACAAAAATATCATATTGATGTCACTCTTATTATGCCATAAATCCAATCTGCCCTGCACAGAAATTCTCAATTGCTGCTATCAGCTTCGGATGCCGTATCACAAAATGTGTGGTCGGGGCATTGGACTTGGAAATCATTACCCACTCATGCAGTTTGCACTTGATACGGATATTGCGGAATTGTGGTGACTGTTTTGTAACAAGCTGTAAACTGCTGTGTTTCTGTGCAAATGCTTTTGTCAATTCCAGATGTGTCTTGTATTCCTCGTAAGTATAGGCATAGTCTGTATCGCAGAATGAATCTGTCAAGGCAAGGTGAAGCGGTGCAGAATGATATTCCTCCTCCGACAATTCGGGAATTACGGCTGTCATCTGTGAATGGGACAAAATCTGTTCAGACAGTCCCCTGACCTCTGCAAGCGACTGGAGCAATGTTTCTCTTTCTCCGTCTGCTACTCCGTTCCGCTGTAATATTGCTGTCAAGAGTTCGTCTGATAATGTGTAGAACGGCAGTGATGGGTGCAGTGTGAGCCGTTTCCCCTCACTCTGTGCTTCAAGCTGTAAGAATGAATGATATAAGTTTTCCGTATCCTGCCTGTAAATATTCATGAGGGGAGCTGCCGAACGCATCAGATTGACCTTACGGAGTGCAGATGACCGCATCAGCTCTGGTGCAAAAGTCAGTGTATACCACGCATCATCGTGCAATATACTCGTTCCTGTCAGACTTGCTCCGCCGGATAAGTACAGTGTATTCTTATACGGACTGCGGTTTGCTGTTTTGAGATAATACGGTGAAATCTGTCCTGTCATGTACAGCGGAATCCATGCCAGAAGTCCAAGAAGCATTTCCTCAGCAGGACGGTCAAGGTCATGTATCATATCCAGATGTAAGCCCTTTTTCAGACACATGGCAATTAACATCATCCAGTTTTTGTTGAACTCCATATCCTGTGCCATATCGGTCAGGGACATTTCATTGTGCATAAATATCGGCTCTGTACTGGCAGACAGCAATGTCATGCGAAAGAAATTCAGCTCTGCATTTCTCATCTGCTCCGTGCCGACATAATTGCCGCAAAACTGCGACATATCAAGTTCTTTCGGTATCTCCGGCGTTTCAAAGTGAAACATTGTCATGTACTGATTGAGGTCAAAGCTGTCCAGACTATGCAGGAAATTCCCCATGCTGTCATGTTTTCGGGTGTCCGTACCCCATAGCCACTGTTCCATGATTCCTGAAAGATTATCGAGGTTATTGCTCCCCGTAATGATTTGAAGTATCTGCCTGTCGCTCTCACGCTGTCGGTACATTTTCAGATAGGCACACAGACCGTTCAGAAATCGTTCTCTGTCAGCAGGCTGATTTTTTCCCGAACGAATCGAGGACAGATACGGCAGGGAATAATTGATTTGTCCTGACAGTTTGGTCATGCTGATATTCAGCTTTGAGATGAGCAAATCAAAATGTTCGGTGTGGAATACGCTCTCCTTGCGTGTCAGGGCATTCTGTATGGAAAGCTGTTCCTCCTCCGAAAGTTCATCTCCTTTCTGTCCAATCAGGCGCAGAACAGCGGAGAGAATATGCTGTGATGCGGTGCTGTCCGGTGTACGCTCTCCCTTGCGGTATCGGCTGAGGGCAGAAGTGGAAATGCCTGACAGCTCGCTGACCGCCTTAGCGGAGATATGATATTTTTTCATCACAGCATTCAAATGTTCGTGAAAATCCATAGTTGTCACGCTCCTTTTCTTTATGATACCACAAATCTGCCCCAAAAGATGTGAATAAATTGTAAATTCCCGAAAATGATAAAAGATTTTCGGGGATTTGCTTGACAAAACGATTCCTATCCCTTATAATAAAATTATATAAAATATGAAAAACGCCTAAAATAAAAATAATATTTTTTATTTTTCTGGCATTTTACACGAAATTCAGAATTCAAGATTTCATTTGAGGAGGGGTATCATGAAAAGAAAAAAGTTTCTTAGTGTTTCCATTGCAGTTGCCTGTCTGTTGATGAATGTCCCTGTTATGGAAATTCAGGCGGCAGAGCCGACTATACAGGCAGTGAAAACAGTTTCGGCAGCATCCGTTACGCCGACAACCGCAGAACCATATATTTTGACTGTTGACGATGTCGATGTGAATCGCTGCCGTGAGGATGATAACGATTCCAATACGCCCTATATTGATGCGGTTCAGATAAGCTGGAAGGGCAATATTGACCGCAGTCTGCCGCAGTACAAGAACATTGTCATTCCCGATACGATGCCCTTTGACAAGCCTGTCCTCGATGATGATGGCAATGAGCAGAAGGACGAGGACGGCAATGTCATCACCGAAACAGTGGATATGCCCGTCATCAAAGCATATCTGAATCCCGGTGAGTTTGGGCGCAGTAATCTCGAAAAGGTCACGGTTTCAAAGAATATTCGTATTCTTGGAGAGTTTTCCGGATGTGAAAATCTGACCGAGGTTATGATTCCTGAAGATTCCGCACTTGAATCGTTCAGCACGGATGCGTTTTCAAAAACTGCAATTCAGACGCTCTCCATTCCTGCAAATGTCACAGAGCTGCCTGAGCGTCTGTTTTATGACTGCAAGAACCTGACAGCCGTCACCTTTGCAGAGGATTCAAAACTCGAAAAGATTGGTGCGTATGCTTTTGCAGAATCCGGACTGACTTCGATTGACATTCCGGACACGGTCACGGAATTTGGCGAGTACGCATTTAATCATTGTGCATTAGAGGAGATTTCGCTCCCTGATGCGATAGAGGAAATACCACAATACGCTTTTAAAAACTGCAATTTTCTCCGCAAGGTGATGTTCGGCAGCAGTATGACAACAATCGGCGAATCTGCTTTTGAAGGTACTGCGATAGAAGAATTGGTGATTCCGGATTCTGTTGTTTCTATTGGATGGAGTGCGTTCAATAACATTGAAGCACTAAAATCCGTCACATTCGGCAGTGGTCTGACCGAGATTGGCGGCTGCGTCGATTTGGGCGATTATACTCGTGGAATTTTTCAGAATGATGTGAATGTGGAGACAGTTGTTTTCAGCGAGGGGCTTGAAAAAATCGGCGATGAACTGTTCAAATGGAGCGGAAAGATTAAAACGCTTGTGATTCCGTCCACTGTCAAGCATATCGGCAGAGCGGCTTTCGGTGGCTTTAATGGTATCAGCGGAAGTGAAGTCCATGCACTGTCAGACTTGACCTTTGCTGAAAACTCTCAGCTTGAAAATATCTTTCCATACGCATTCTGCTTTAACAGCATCAAGCATCTGACGCTTCCTGTCACTGAAAAGCCGTTCAAGATTTGGGATAGTGCTTTTGATTCTAATTATGAGCTTCTTGATGCGGATTTAGGGAACTGTAAAGAACTTGGTTCAGCGACAGCTTACACAAGTGAGGAATACTATGAAACTGATACTGCAATCGGCGGTGCATTCGCCTACTGTATAAAGCTGAAAACTGTAAAGTTCGGAGATTCTCTTGAAGTAATCAATCACGGAGCATTTGCAAACTGCACAAGTCTGTCAGGTGCTATTGAATTCCCGTCAAATCTGAAAAAAATCGGACATGGTGCATTTAACGGCTGCTCGTCCATTGAAGATGTTATATTCAGTGATAATTTGGAAGCTATCGGAAATCTGGCATTCTGCGGCTGTGATTTGCATGAGATTAGTCTCCCGGATTCTGTTACAAAAGTCGGAGACCGCTGCTTTGAGGGTAATATTCATGTGGAAAAGGTTAAATTCTCTGCAAATATGACGGTGATTCCTGACCGTTTTCTCGATTGCTATTCAGAGGAAAACGCAAGTTATTCTGTTCAGCAGGATTCTCAGACCGGAGTCGGAACACACAGTATCTTGAAAGAACTTGTGATTCCAGACAACATCAAGGAAATCGGCATAGATGCCTTTGCTGGCTGTCTTGACCTTGAAACACTTGACCTCGGCAAGGTGGAGTATATCGGAACAGGTGCATTTAGCTGTCACGATTTGCTGACGGATACGGCAGGCAGACTCGGCTCTCTGAAAACCGTTATCATGTCACCAGCATTGAAAGAAATTGGAACTCTTCCTCCAAACTGTACGGAGATGGAATCCGCTTATGCAGAAGTATTTCACGGACAGGGCGATTTTGATGGTTTTGTACTTCCGGCAACACTAGAAAAAGTTGGAGCATATGCTCTGAACGGCTGTGCTGCTGTCAAGGAATTTACCATGACCGAGAATCTGAAATCTGTCGGCAGTCATGCCTTTGACGGCTGTACAAACCTGACAACACTCACCTTTGCAGATTCAGCAGCAACTAAATTTGAAGATGAAGTATTTAAAGACTGTAAAGGTCTGACCAAAATCGTTCTCCCGTCTTGGTTGGAGACTGTTCCTGTGGGGATATTCAGCGGGTGCAGAAAACTCACCAATGTAACATTCAGCGAAGGCATTTCGGAACTTGGCGGTATGGCATTTGCAGATACGGCTCTGACGAGTGTGAAACTTCCTGAAAGCTGTCTTTATATTGGTGATGCCGCATTCCAGAATGCACCTGTCTCAAATGTGACATTTGGCAGCAAAACAGTTTCAATCGGTGCGAATGCCTTTGTACGGGATACTAATATTAATTTGATGACATCGGTTATCATTCCGGAGAGCGTCAAGTCAATTGGCGAAAAAGCATTCGGTTATTACAAAGATTCTGACAAGAGTTATGCTGAACTTTGCGAGGAAGCAGAACGACTGGAAAGAGAAAGCGGTCAGCATGTTGATGTACAAAGCCTGCTTGGAGCAACAATTGCAAATCATGATTTCATTCTCTACGGCAGTACTGCCGCAGAACGCTATGCGAATGAAAATGACATGATTTATGGCGGCACTGAACCTGCAGAATTGGAATTAGGAGATATTAACGGAGATAACAATATCAATGCA
>DGHF01000090.1:0-172 GCA_002392545.1 Ruminococcus sp. UBA3855 | reverse complement strand
GCTGACATCAATGGTGACGGCAAAATCAATGCCGAAGATGCTGCAATTATTCTACAATATGCCGCTGCTGTTGGTGCAGGATATTCAGATATAAAACTGACAGATTTCATAAAATAATTTTAACACTATGGGCATCTCTAAAAACCCCTGTACAAAATGAGGAAAATATGAT
>DGHF01000242.1 GCA_002392545.1 Ruminococcus sp. UBA3855 | reverse complement strand
TCATCAAGCAGGTTTTCTTTACCAGCCTGTTTCAGCTGTGACAGCAAATTCGACAGCATTCCACCCGGAACTTGGTAAATCAATGCGCCAGCATCAGCAGCCAGCATTTTCTGGTCAATCAGACCAGATTCAATATATTTCTTACGCAAGCCCATGAAATAGCCACGGATTTCATTCAACAGAACCAAGTCAAGCCCTGTATCATATTCTGTCCCCTGTAAAGCGGCTACCATGGATTCTGTAGGCGCATGAGATGTACCCAATGCCAATGGAGACATTGCTGTGTCAATAATATCTGCCCCAGCTTCAATGCCCTTCAACAGGCACATAGAAGCCAATCCGGAAGTATAATGTGTGTGCAAATCAATCGGCAAATCCACGGCGGACTTGATAGCCTTGACGAGTTCCTCTGTTTTGTAAGGTGTCAGCAATGCCGCCATGTCCTTGATACAGATGGAATCTGCACCAGCCTGTGCAATTCTCTTTGCATATTCAACATAATATTCCGTTGTGAATACTTCTCCAGTCGTGAAAGACATTGCCACCTGAACTTCTGCCTTTTTGCCGTTGCGAGTTGCCTTTTTTGCGGAGTTGATAGCAGTCTGCAAATTGCGGATGTCGTTCAATGCGTCAAAAATACGAATGACATCAATACCATTTTCAACAGACTTCTGAACGAATTCCTCTAATACATCATCTGCATAATGACGATACCCCAGCATATTTTGTCCACGGAACAGCATCTGCAAACGAGTATCAGGCATTTCACGGCGCAGGGTGCGCAGTCTTTCCCATGGGTCTTCATTTAAGAAACGGAGACAGGAGTCAAATGTTGCACCGCCCCAGCACTCAATAGAATTGAAACCGACTTCATTCAATTTTCCCAGAATCGGGAGCATATCATCAATTGTCATTCTGGTTGCAAGCAATGACTGATGAGCGTCACGAAGAACAGTTTCTGTTACTCTGATTTTTTTAGCCATGTTTCATCTGTCCTTTCGTTGAAATCAGCCTACAGTTGCGAGGGTGTCACCACTCTGAACGGAGTCACCCTTCTTGACAAGAATACTTGTAACAGTACCGTCGCAAGGTGCAACAATATCATTTTCCATCTTCATAGCTTCCAGTACCATGATAACATCACCCTTGGAAACGCTCTGACCGTTGGAAGCCTTGACATCAAGAATCGTTCCGGGCATAGGTGCAGTTACCTTTTCACCAGCACCAGCGGACACTGCCGGAGCAGGTGCAGGAGCTGCTGCCGGAGCGGGTGCAGCTGCCGGAGCAGGCGCAGCGGCTACAGGCGCAGGAGCACCTGAACCAGTTGTTTCCTCTACTGCAACATCATAAACTTTGCCATTGACAGTCACATTAAATCTTTTCATGAGTATATACCACCAATCTATAATTTTTTATGCCATACTTCCAATCAGAATGGGAAGTTATTGTGTTTCTTCGGGAGATTTGTCACACGCTTGCCCTCTAACATTGACAGCGCACTGCTCAGAACTGCACGGAGTTCAGAGGATTCTACCACTTCATCAATCACGCCCAACTGTGCCGCTGAGAGTGCAGATGCCAAAGTAGCAGAATATTCCTTTGCAAGCTCTTTTCTCTTTGCGTTGAGGTCATTACAGCCCTTTAATCTGTCATGCCACAAAAATTCAACCGCAGATTCTGGCATGAGCGGAGCAATACAAGCATTTTCCAGCGCATAAGTAAAATCAGCATTACAGCCCTTTCCTGCCAATGCTACAAATACCGCACCGACTGCATTTCCAGTCACAACGGAAATTTTCGCTGTAGTTGCTTCTGCGTAACTTCCTGCGAGACGTGTCAAAGCCTTGACAGAACCGGAAATTTCGGTGTCATTGTTGCCGTCAAATCCCAATGTATCCACTAATGTGATAATCGGAATGGAAAATGCATCACAAACACGCACAAAACGTCCCAATTTTGCACAATCTGCCTCGGTCAGACGGCTGTCGGTCTTGTTGGTTGCAGCGATTCCGACCGTCATTCCGCATACAGTAGCCAATGCCGTGTAAGCAGATTTTCCATAATCGGCGAAAACTTCAACTGTGCTGTTGCCGTCTGCAATGGTATTCACGAGAGAATCAAGGTCATTTCCGCCCATTGCAGTGGGATTCTCAAACTCCATGCAAGGGGTGCTTGCCATATTGTTGACAGGGAGCAGATTTATCAGACTGCGAACCTGTACAACAGCGGTTTCGTCATCCTCTGCAACCAAAGAAGCAGTGCCGTTCTTTGCACACATTTCCGCACTTCCTGCACCCTTTTCAAAGCTCGGAACAAGGAACAATTCCGCATCTTTCGACATCACCACAAAATCAGCTGCACTTGCCGCCATTGCCGCACTTCCGCCACATACTCCGGCTACCCATGCAATCTGTGGTACAACACCGGAAAGCTGGGAAACACGCTTCATTATCAAGCTGTAAGCGTTCAAAGAAGATGCTGTGCCGTCCATAAATGCGCCGTTGGAATCATAAATCCCCACAATGGGTGCGCCTGTCTTGGCTGCGAGTGTGAACATCTTGGAAATTTTTTCCGCATGCGCTGAGCCAACCGCTCCATTTGCTTGACTCTGGTCTTGTGCGAATGCATACACCGGATTTCCGTTTACATAGCCATAAGCCGTGACAACACCAGCCGGATTTCCCTTCTCTGTCACAAAAGAACCAATTTCTTTGTATGAGCCGTCATCAAACAGCATCGCCAGACGCTGTCTTGCTGGGCTGGCTAAATTTTTCTCCATCTGCATATCGTTTCGTCCTTCCTGATATAAACTTAGCAGTAAGCCGATTTCGGAAAAAGTCCGGTTTCCGGCATACCTGTCACATACATTATAATGATACTATTTTTTTCACTTTTTTTCAAGTGTTTGCAGGGTTTTCCTTGCATTTTTTGCAATTTTCCATAATATCAGTGATATTTTCAATTGTTTTTTCGTCGTTCTGTACAAATCGGAGCAGTGCAAGCCTTTTGAGCATGTCCGGATTGTCCACAAGGAAAACTGCTTTTTCGATGCCTTTCAGCTCAGCCTTGAATAACACCGACCTGACAAGACCATCACAATAATTCAAATCGTGACCGTCGTCAATATCATAAATTGTCACCTGTTCGGGCTGGTAACTGTAAATAATATAGCCCTTTACTCCATCATTTTCCGTGGCTTCACTGATGTGAAAATCTGCATATTCCGGAATGGATAATTTTTCCACCATGGGGGAATATCGGGAAATATCTTTTGTTTCCAAAATTCTCAGCATGATTATGACTCCTTTCCGATAGCATTTCGGATTGCACGAAGTTCTTCGGGCTTCAAGTCTCGCCATGTGGAGGGCTTAAGCATTCCCAATTTCAAAGGACCTATTGCCGTCCGTCTCAGTCTTGCGACTTCCAAGCCGACTGCTTCACACATCCGGCGAATCTGACGATTTCGCCCCTCTTTAATGGTAATCTGCATGACGGCTCTTTCCGGCTCATTGGTCAAAACGACGATATTCGCCGGAAGGGTCTTTTTTCCGTCAAGAACAATTCCGCCCGCCATTTCTGCAATTTGTTCGTCTGTGACGGCGGAATGCACCGTTACACGGTACGTTTTCGAAACGTGTTTGGAAGGGTGCATGATGGCATTTGCAAACGCTCCATCATTGGTAAGCAATAAAAGCCCCTCTGAATTTCTGTCAAGCCGTCCGATTGGATATACACGCTCCTCCACGCCGTCCAGCAAATCCATCACACAACGCCTGTCAAGCTCGTCTGAAACCGTTGTCACGTATCCACGAGGTTTATGCAACATGATATAACGGAAACTTTTCTTTCTGGGAATGAAAACTTTTTCGCCGTCTACGGTGATTAAATCCTTGGGGGATGCTTTATCTCCTAATTTCACAGGTCTTCCGTTGCGTTTCACTTTCCCTGCTTTAATGAGGGCTTCTGCCTTGCGCCGTGAACAATATCCGGCATCTGCAAGTATTTTCTGAATTCTGATATCTGCCATAATTTCTCCTTTTAATTAGCTGTCTCCCGACAGTGATTCAAGAAAGCGTTCAGCCTTTGTTTCATCTTGTCAAACAATGTCAATTCTGGCTGAACAGCTTTTTCTGTGCTGTCCGCTGAAAGCAACGGAACAGACGTGATTTTTGTATCCTTATAATAATATTCCAATGTGCCAATGGTATCGCCTTTTTCAATGGGTGCATAGACAAACGGTGCGTGTCTGACCTTGACGGAAATCTGATTTTCCATGCCCTCTTTCATGCCCACAATCACGGGATTTTCCGCATAAAGCCGGAGTTTTCCCACTGTTCCGCCTGTCACAGGGATTTCGAGATTGTCCGGCGCATCCAATGTGACTGCCTGCACTTCTGAAAAACCATAGTCATACATTGTCATATGGTCATTCCAATCGTTGCGGTCGTTGAGCGTGACACAAATCAATTCGATTCCGTCACGTTCACAAGCTGACACCAGACACCGCCCTGCTTCATCCGTGAAACCGGTTTTCACCCCAATGACCCCATCATACATTTTGAGCAGTTTATTGGAGTTGTAAAGCGTTCTTTCATAAGGCGGATTGCCGAATTTTACTCTTGCTTCCGACTGACAGCAGATACTCCGGAAAATTTCATTCTGCATGGCCGTCCTAGTCAATAATGCCATATCATAGGCGGAACTTCCATGCCCCTCCCCCTCTAATCCGGAGGGAGTCACAAAACACGTTCTTGTCATGCCGATTTCTTTGGCACGTGCATTCATGAGCTTTGCAAATTCCGGAATACTCCCTGCCACTGCAACAGCGGACGCATTCGCTGCATCATTTCCCGACGGTAACAGCATTCCATAACATAACGCCCTTTTGGTGACAATATCATTTTCCACAAGTCCCATTGACGAACCCTCTACATGAATTGCATCCGTATCCACGACAAATTCCGTGTCGAGGTCTCCGCTTTCAATGGTCAGTAATGTTGTCATGATTTTGGTCGTGCTTGCCATAGAACGCTTTTCAAATGCGTTTTTCTCGAAAAGAATTTCCCCTGTCTGCGCTTCTATCAGGATACACGCAGAGGCTGAAACTTCCGGCATTGCATATGCTTTTTGAACTGGGAAAAATCCTATCACCATACAAAACGACAATACTGCACAAATCCATTTTTTCATTGATATTCCTCCCTCATGAAACGGTCAAATTCTGATAGTACCATTTTATGAGGAAGAAAGGGGAATTATTCAGAAGTAATATCTTCTGTTTCTTTTTTGTCCTTACCGCCTATAATCTTATCTTTACCCTTTTTGAGCTTGTCCGAAACTTGGTCAATGAGGGACGGCAATTTTTCAAGAAATACATTCCCCTTATCTGCGTTCATGGTGAGTTGTACCAATTCCACATTACCATTTTTCACAACCAGAAAACCTACAGGGTTTACACTCAGTCCGCCACCTGCACCGCCCGCAAAATATTCCTTGCTGGTTCTGGTGGGGATATCCGAACCACCTGAGGCAAAGCCCACGGACACTTTGGAAATGGGAATAATTGTTGTACCGTCTCCGCATGGAATGGGGTCTCCCATCATAGTGTTGGCATCTACCAGACTATGAATTTTTTCCATACTGATACCCATAAAACCATTGATTTTCATTTCACTCATAATAATAGCTCCTTCTGCGGTCAGACCGCCTTTAATGGTAAGAAATTTATACTTTTTCGCTGACAATCAGTTTTTTCGTTTCTTTCCTGTCTTTCAGAAAATGCCACAGGAAAGAAATTCCCATCCGTATCAATGCGCCCATCCGGATGCGCACACAGAAACGAACATTCCAGCGTGTGGAATCTTCCGTGAAATCACATTCCACTAAAACCGATTTCCGGTTTACTTTTATCCAGTGTTCCGCCATTTCAATAATGGTCTGCAAAATCGCCTGAATTTCGCCGTAAAGTCTCGCACATTCTCCGGCATCTTCTCCGCCGACGAGGATATCTGTTTCAATCCGATACCAGCGGACGCCTTTCAGCAAATGCGGAAAAGACGGTGCAAGCGCAGCAAGGGCATTTCCGCCCAAATCGGTGTATTTCACAAGTCGCTGTTCAATTTTGACAATCTTGTCAAACAAGAAATCTTTTCGCTTTTCTTTCGGTTTGTTTTCCTCTTCACTGTCAGAATCGGGTTTTGAATCTTCTTTTTTTCCTTTTTTCTTTTTCTTCTTTTTGGGTTTGGCGGAATCACCGGAAGAATTTTCGGGTTTCTTTTTTCGTGGGAGCAGTTTAATTCCCAGATATTTCACATTCCATTCCAGCACTCCACCCCAATAGCTGAACGAAATTACAACCCCTGAAAGGCATATCAAAAATATCAGGACTGCGAGAATGAGGAGAATAATTAAAAATACTTTCATGCTGTCCCCTCCTGACTTTCCGGAATGGGTTCAGGCGGTTCAGTATCCGGCGGAATGGTTTCTGATTCTGTTTCAATTTCGGAA
>DGHF01000166.1 GCA_002392545.1 Ruminococcus sp. UBA3855 | reverse complement strand
GTAGGGCATACCGCCGGTAATGACCGCCTTTTTCGGAAATGTCGGGCGGGGAATTTCAAACGGTTTGCCGTCATTATTTTTTTTCGCCATAGTTTTTGATTCCTTTCATGAATGTTTGTAATACCCTAATTATACCACAGTTCAAAGGCAATTGCAAGTAAAAAAAGAAATCAGGGATAAAAAATATCATTTGGAAAGCGAAAGTATGAGATTCCCGAATAACATTACTTGACTTTTGAAATTTTTGTGATATAATAGTATCATAGTATAAAACAAGTATCTGAGTTTGTTTTTTTATTTTGGAGGTTATTATGTCAGAAAAAAAGAGCGTTCCGGAGATGTTTGCGACTAATGTCTTTAATACAGAAGTCATGAAGCAGAGACTCCCCAAAAATGTTTATAAAAAGTTAATGCGTATCATTGAACATGGCGAAAACCTTGACATGGAAACAGCCGAAGTTGTTGCAAATGCCATGAAAGACTGGGCAATTGAACGGGGTGCAACCCATTATACACACTGGTTTCAGCCCATGACAGGTTCAACCGCTGAAAAACATGATTCTTTCATTGAACCCACTCCCGACGGAATGGCAATCATGCAGTTTTCCGGAAAAGCCCTTGTCAAAGGTGAACCAGATGCATCCTCTTTTCCGTCCGGCGGTCTGAGACAGACCAGCAACGCAAGAGGTTACACCGCATGGGATCCCACATCATGGTGTTTCGTGAAAGAGGGGAGTTTGTACATCCCGACTGTTTTTGTATCTTATACAGGTGAAATCCTTGACAAGAAAACGCCCTTACTGCGTTCTATGGATGCCCTCAGCAAAGTTGCCGTCCGTTTCCTGAAACTCTTCGGGAATGAGCGTGTGACCAGTGTCAAGACCACAGTCGGCGCAGAACAGGAATATTTCATCATTGACAAGAAAACCTACGACCAGAGAGATGACCTCATCTTGACAGGGCGTACGTTATTTGGTGCGAAACCTCCCAAAGGTCAGGAAATGGATGACCAGTATTTTGCAAACCTCCGTCCACGAATTGCGGCATTTATGGCAGACCTTGACGAGGAATTGTGGAAACTTGGCATTTATTCCAAAACCAAACACAACGAGGTAGCCCCTGCACAGCACGAAATGGCACCTATTTTTACAACTTCCAATCTTGGCACAGACCAAAACGAATTGACTATGGAAGTCATGGAAAAGGTTGCACTCCGTCATGGTCTGGTATGCCTGTTACATGAAAAGCCTTTCGAGGGTGTCAACGGTTCAGGGAAACATAACAACTGGTCAATGTCCACAAATGACGGGCAGAACCTGCTTGACCCTGGGGACACTCCCATGGAGAACCTGCAATTTTTGACAATTCTTTGTGCATTGATTAAGGGCGTGGATGAATATGCTGATTTAATGAGACTTTCCGCAGCATCTGCCGGAAATGACCATCGTCTTGGTGCAGATGAAGCACCTCCGGCAATTATTTCCATGTTCCTTGGTGAAGAATTGGATGCCGTTCTGAAAGCCATTGAAGAAGGGACTGTTTACAAGACACAGACAAGAACTTTTGAAATCGGTGTCAATGCATTGCCTTCTTTCCCGAAAGATTCCACCGACAGAAACCGTACTTCTCCATTTGCCTTTACTGGTAATCGCTTTGAGTTCAGAATGGTTGGTTCATCTGATAATATTGCTTGTCCGAATTTCCTGTTGAATGCGATTGTATGCGAAGAATTAAGCTGGTTTACGGAGAAATTAGAACCCTTTGCAGGAACAGAAGGCTTTGAAAAAGAAGTCAAGGAGTTATTGAAAGAAGTCCTGCACAAGCACCGTAGAATCATTTTCAATGGCGATGGCTATTCTGTTGAATGGGTACAGGAAGCAAAGAGGAGAGGTCTCCCGAATTATCCTTCTACCGTGGATTGTATGCCCCACTACACAGACGAAAAGAACGTCAGAATTTTGAGTAAGTTCGGCATTTTCAACGCTGACGAAATCAAGGCAAGAACAGAAATTCACCTCGAAAAATATTCCAAAGTCCGCCGGATTGAAGCCCGTACCATGATTCAGATGGCAAGAAAACAGCTCCTCCCTGCCGTGCTGGAATATACACAGAATCTTTGTCAGGGAATTGTCATCAAGAAACAGGCTGGTTCAACCGCCATTACAGAAGAGAAAATGAACGAGCGTTTGACCGACCTTGCAGATGCTTTCTATGATTCCATTCAGGACTTGGAACAGCTGGTAAATGAAGCCTGTGAGTGCAAGGACATTCTCGAACAGGCACAGTATTTCCGCAGTAAGGTACTCCCCGAAATGGAACGCATGAGAACATTGTCCGATACCATCGAACGCATTATGCCACGCAGTGCATGGCCTATTCCGGACTATTCCGAAATGATTTACAATGTGTGACATCCTCCCCCCGCCTCTTTAGGCGGGGGGGTTCTTGCTAACCTTTGATAAAATCAAATCCCCCGACTTTTCAAGAAGTCAGGGGTTTGACATTGAACATAAAGATTAGCGTTCGCTAACTGCACTAAGCAAAGCAAGGAAATATCATGCTTTGTTGTCAGATTCGTCAAGGGAACGGCGTTTTTTTCGTGCGAGTTCCATGGAACGGCTTGTAATGCCGTTGAGTTTTTTCACGGTGCTTTCCGGAAAATCAGACAGGAACAAGAAAGCGTGTTCTTTGGCTTCTGACGGCGAAAGTCGCAGAATCCGGCGGAAAAATGCATATGTCATATCATAATCAATGTTGAGTTGTTCCGCAAGGTCACGACCGTAGGGGGTCAGGCGGACGGACTCACAATAATCAGCTTCTACCAGTTCCATTTTGACCATGCATTTCATCATCTTGCTGACACTGGGACGGGTAACGCCCAAATCATTGGCAATATCCACACAGCGGATACGGTCTTTTTCACGGCGCAAACGATAGATGCACAACAGATAACGGTATTGTCCGGCACATAAATTCATGAGGGGTTCACATCCTTTCATAATGTGATTCTGTCAATATCATAACACAAAATCGGGAAAATGTCAAGCTTCTGACAAATTTTTGAAACTTTCAACAGTTTTTCAGTTGACAATCTCGGAAAGATAGATTATAATGAGAATAATAGCCTTACAAAGGAGGAGTTTTATCATGCCTGAATATCAGGACATTTACGACATTCACCGCAATCTCACCGGAAAAAAGGTGATTCGTGGGGGGAAGCGTTCGGCAGGGGAATATATTCTCGTGATTCATGTATTATTGTTTGACCAGCAGGGAAGACTGTTAGTGCAGAAACGTGTTGACGACAAGACAAACTGGGCTGGAATGTGGGATATTTCCGTTGGTGGCATCTCTCAGGCAGGAGATACCAGCCGTTCCGCAGCGGAACGAGAAGTAGCAGAGGAATTGGGGATTCAGCTTGACCTTTCCGACACTGAACCCATATTTTCATTCCGTACCAAAAACAGATTTGATGATTATTGGATGGCAGTTATTGACTCCAGTCAGAAATTGACCTTACAGCCCGAAGAAGTCGAGCTTGCAAAATGGGTGAACCGCAAGGAATGGGAGGAACTGCTCAACGCTCATGTAGTGATTCCGTATACGTTCCAATGGATATTATTTGACCTGTTCGAACAGAATTTTCCGGGGGCGAGGCTGTACCCCTTTGGAAATCCGAAACGCATTGAGGGCGCAGTTTTTGACATGGATGGGCTTTTAATCGACACAGAACGCATTGTCAAAATCGCATGGGAACAAGCCGGAAAAGAATATGATTTTCCTGAGGCAGTAGATGCCTATTATCATTGTGTGGGATTGAATGCAGAGGGAGACCATGCCTATTTCCTGAAACGGTTCGGGAAGGAATTTGATTATGACGGATTCAGAGGACGTGCCAGAGCATTGGCTCATGAAGCATTGGCAGACGGAATTCCTGTCAAGGAGGGTGTCAAGGAAATCTTGAAAATGCTCAAATCAAGGGGGATTAAATTAGCCGTCGCAAGTTCCACAAGGGAAGTCACTGTTCGGGATGAGTTGAGCCGTGCCGGATTGCTGGAATATTTTGATGTGGTTATCACTGGTGATATGGTCACAAAGGGAAAGCCCGCCCCTGAAATCTACGAAAAAGCTATGGAAGCATTAGGGCTTGACAAATCTGTCTGCATTGCGTTTGAAGATTCCAGAAACGGCATTCGCAGTGCCTACCGCTCCGGAATTTTTCCGATACAGATTCCTGACCAGATTCCGGCGAACATGGAGACAAATGCCCTTTCATGGAAAACATTTGACAGTCTGACAACGGCGAAAGACTGGCTTTTGAGCAGCGGTCTTTTGGGTGGTGTGAATGAGTAAAGCGAAAAATAAAAAGCGTCAATGGGGCGGTATGATTTTAATGCTGGTATGGGCTATAATAGCAGTAGTTGCAGTGTATGTGATTATGGTTGTCAAGCCTGATTTCAGCGTGATTACAGAACGTTTTGAGCAGGTGAAGAATGCCCCGAAAACCGCAAAGCGTACAGATGTTTTTGTCTGTTATCAGCAAAACGGACATCCTTATTTAGCCAATTTAAGTTATGGAATGCGTGATGGTGTCACGGAGACTTACGGCATCAACGGCGAAATGTCGGCATATTCCATCAAAGCAGGGGATTTTGTCGAAATGACTTATGAAATCACCTACCCCAATGAGGGAGATGCTTCCAATGCCTTCCCGACCATTACCGCCGTCGAAAACTGTCAGAAAATCACCTTTTCGCAGGCGGAAGAAAAACGGCTTTACAGTCCGGAAGTCAGCAGTTTCGCCATTCGCCGGACTGCCGGAGCGTATCCTGTTGGATTATATTTCTTTCCTGAACAAAACAAACAGGATGATTTTATCGTTGTTCCGATTGGTACAAAGTATTATCTTTATACAACTGCATCAGATGAGCCGGAAATTTTTGACGAATACCGGACAATCGAAAAAAATGTCAATCAGGAAAAGCCCCTCCGTGTGGGTGTCCTCTGTAATGAAAATGTCAGAAGTGAAGCCATTCTGGATAAGCTTTATAATGGGACAATCGGAAGATATTCGGATGTATTCTTTGTCGGGTATGAAACTCCCTATCCCTTGACGATTTATCACAAGGACACGGAATTGTCTCACCTGTTTGCAATGAAAAAATTTTTCGTCCCAGCCTCTGAGAAAGCGGAGGACACATTTTTCCGCATCACCCCTGAAACTAAAGAGAGCCTTGCCATTCCTCCGGAAGTACAGTCTGCATTAGAAACAGAGTGGAACGGTCAGGACCATGTGATTGTGTACAGTAACGCAGAGGGCATGACAGACGGTGTGGAATTATCCTACAATTTCAACAATTGCCTGACAGTTTATGATAACGGCGGTGAATCCGTTGAAGGATATTGGCTGTTTTTCGTGGAACGAAATTTCTTTGAATACGTTTCAGACGGACAAATTTCCTGAATATGAATAAATTGTAAATTTGTTTTCCTGACTTTTTCATCATAATTTTTTTACAACAATTCTAACCCAAAAATTCACAAAATCCATTGACAAAATGGGAAAATAACTGTATAATTGAATTCAGAAACGAACCGTTTTCATAAAGAGAGCCGGAGATTTCTTTACTGCACTCTTGAAATGTCCGGCAATAAATTTTCAGAGGGGAAATTGTATTATGAAGAAGAAAGCGTTTGGAAAACTGACAGCGGTATTGTCCTCTGCTGTCATGGCTGGTTCAATGTTGTCGGCACTTCCGGCAACCGTATCCGCAGAGGGTTTGAGCGGACTGGATGCAAAGGGCATTACTTCCCAGATGGTGATTGGCTGGAACTTGGGAAATACGCTTGATTGCAGTGGCACGAATTATTCCAGCACTGCCTCACCGGAAAAGTTTGTCAAGGCATGGGGACAGCCTGTCCCGACTGCTGAACTGGTTCAGACCGTCAAGGATGCCGGATTTAATACCATCCGTATTCCGACAACTTGGTATGAAAAAATTGAATGGGATGAAAGCTCTCAGATGTATGTTGTCAATGAACAGTGGATGAATTTTGTCAAGCAGGTTGTTGATTATGCCTATGACCGTGATATGTTCGTCATCCTGAATGTACATCATGAAAATTTCATCAATGTGAAGCAGTTCACAGATGATACTTATGCAGAGGCTTCCGAAAAATTAGAAGATATCTGGACACAGGTGGCTGAAACATTTGCAGACTATGACCAGCACTTGATTTTTGAAGGCATGAACGAACCTCGTCAGACTGGAAATTCTGCCGTTTCTGAATGGGGCAATGGCAGCGGAGACAATGGCTATTCATGGAATTATGTCAACAACCTGAATAAAGTTTTTGCAGATACTGTTCGTAGTCAGGGTTCAAATGCAAACAAAGAACGTCTGCTGATGATGCCGGCATATGTGGCAACTTCCGACACTACCGCACTGCAAAACCTCAAAATTCCGGACAATGCCGGAAATGTAGCAATTTCTGTACATGCATATGCACCGTATTTCTTTACGATGGATACAAGCAGTTATGCAAACCACGAATTTCCGGGTGCTAGCGGATGGGGTGAAGATTATGGATATGCATTGACTAACCTTTTCAATGGTCTTGACCAGATTCAGAAAGAAAAGAATGCACCTATCATCATTGGCGAATTCAGTGCATCCGATTTCAATAACACCGAATCCCGTGTCAACTGGGCAAAGGATTATTTGTCAAAGGCGAAAGCTGTCGGCATTCCTTGTGTATTGTGGGATAACAACGCCCTGAATAACGGCGGTGAATCTCATGGTTATCTGTACCGTGCAACAAATACATGGTATCCGAACGCAAAGCCAGTCATTCAGGCAATGATGGATGTATATGGTGTTCAGTCCAGCATGAAGGACTATGAAGTATTTGTGAAGCCTGCATTTGACTGGAAAAATATTCCGGTTGGTGATAACTGGATTGAACTGTACAAAAACGAAACCGGAAAGAAGCTCGACGCTTGGGATAATTTCACAGTCAAAGGCTGGAAAGACTACATGAATGAAAATTATGATTTTGTACTCGTGTATGATTCCGACAATGCGCCGGAACTGGTTCTTCAGGATTCTGATTGGAACAGAGTCGCAAGCTCTGACGAAACCGAAACACCTTATATCAAGACATTCACCTATGATGATTTTGTTTCCGCTTTGGATGAACCCGATTCTGCAACAAGTCTCTTTGTCAGTGCTACAATGAGTGAATTGACTGCATATGGTCTGTACGCTGTTCCGAAGGGTGATGTTACCCCCGAACCGACTACCGAAGAAACTACAGAACCTAGCGAAGAGCCGACAAATGAACCGTTTGTTCCGCTGTATCAGGCTGGTGATGTGGACTGCAACGGAAAGACTGAGCTTGCTGACATTATCCGTATGCAGAAGTATCTGCTTGGTGTTGAAAAGAACCTCATCAAAGTGCCGGAAGATGAATTTGCAAAGCCCAATGAGCGTGAAATCAAAATCATTTCCGACCTGAACGGTGACGGCAAAGTGAATGTCATTGACCTTGCATTGCTGAAACGTCTGGTATTGTTTGGTACATTCCGCCTTGACTCAATCAATAAGTAATCGTTTCTAGAGGGATTATTGATTAAAAACGTTCCGCCTTTCGGAAAGGGCGGAACGCCAGTCTGTCATACAGTCCATCAAATGTGGTACTGTCCTGCATATTTC
>DGHF01000006.1 GCA_002392545.1 Ruminococcus sp. UBA3855 | reverse complement strand
AAGTTTCTGACGGTATTATTGCACCGGCTTATGAACCCGAAGCCTTCGAAATTCTCAAGTCCAAGAAAAAGGGAAATTATTGCATTCTCCAGATTGACGAAAATTACACCCCTGCACCTATCGAAAGAAAGCAGGTTTACGGCGTGACTTTCGAACAGGGCAGAAATGAACTCGACATTAACAAGGAATTGCTTGCTAATGTTGTAACTGAAAACAAGGATATTCCTGCTGATAAGCTGGATGACCTCATGATTTCTTTGATTACCCTCAAATATACGCAGTCTAACTCTGTATGCTATGTCAAGGATGGGCAGGCTATCGGCATTGGTGCTGGTCAGCAGTCCAGAATTCATTGTACCCGTCTGGCAGGTCAGAAGGCTGATAACTGGTGGTTGCGTCAGTCTCCGCAGGTGCTGGCATTGGAATTCGTTGACGATGTCCGCCGTGCAGACCGTGACAACGCTATTGATGTGTATATTGGTGATGAATACGAGGACGTACTCAGAGAAGGTGAATGGCAGAAAATTTTCAAGGTAAAGCCTCCTGTTTTCACCGCAGAAGAGAAAAAAGCTTGGATTGCAAAAAATACTGATGTTGTTCTTGGTTCGGATGCGTTCTTCCCGTTCGGCGATAATATCGAACGTGCAAGAAAGAGCGGTGTTGCCTATATCGCTGAACCCGGTGGTTCTATCCGTGACGATAACGTAATTGAAACCTGCAACAAATATCATATTGCAATGGCATTTACTGGAATTCGTTTGTTCCATCATTGATTGAAACTATCATCTGAAAGGGGGATGAATGCAAAGACAACATTCCCCCTTTGCAGATGTTCAAAATTTGTACAGATTATCAAAATGCGCCGTCATACGGCGAATAAGGAGGAATATTCCAATGAAAATTTTAGTAGTCGGTGGCGGTGGCAGAGAACACGCTATTATTATGAAACTCGCTGAAAGTCCGAAGGTGACAGAGCTTTATTGTGCCCCCGGAAATGGCGGTATTTCCAGATATGCAAAGTGCTTTGACGTGAAAGCGACTGACATTGATGGTATGGTTGCATTGGCGAAAGAGTTAAAGCCGGATTTGGTGGTAGTCGCTCCTGATGACCCGTTAGTTATGGGAATGGTTGACAAGATGAATGAAGCCGGATTCATGACTTTTGGCCCTAAGGCAAACGCAGCCATCATTGAGGGAAGCAAAATTTTTTCAAAAGAACTCATGAAAAAATATAATATCCCTACCGGAAAATATGAGGTATTTACTGACAGTGATTCCGCCATTGCCTATATCAAAGAACAGAATACCTATCCGACTGTTATCAAGGCGGACGGTTTGGCACTGGGGAAAGGTGTCATCCTCGCACAGAATGAAACAGAAGCCATTGAGGCTGTCAAAGAAATGATTGACGGTAAAAAATTCGGCGAAAGCAGTGCAAGAATTGTTATTGAGGAATTTTTGACAGGTCCTGAAGTTTCGGTTTTGTCATTCACCGACGGAAAAACTGTTGTTCCTATGATTTCCAGCATGGATCACAAGAGAGCACTCGACAATGATGAGGGCTTGAATACCGGCGGTATGGGGACAATTGCACCCAATCCCTATTACACGGATGAAATCGCTGAAACCTGCATGAAGACCATTTTCCAGCCTACCATTGAAGCCATGCAGAAAGAGGGAAGACCTTTCACAGGTTGTCTGTATTTCGGATTGATGCTGACCCCCGACGGCGCAAAGGTGATTGAATACAATTGCCGTTTTGGTGACCCTGAAACACAGGTTGTGTTGCCGTTGCTGGATACGGATTTAGTCGAAATCATGGAAGCTGTTTACAATGGTACTCTTTCTGAACTGAATGTGCAGTGGAAGAAGGAAAGCGCATCTTGTGTTGTTATGGCGAGTGGTGGCTATCCGGTTAAATATGAGAGCGGAAAGGTGATTGCTGGTCTTGACGAAAAAGGACAGACTGACGGCGTATTTGTTTACCATGCCGGAACGAAATACAATGACGGCGAATTCCTGACGGCTGGCGGTCGTGTACTGGGTGTGACTGCAACTGCTGATACGCTTGAAAATGCGCTTGCGAAGTCTTATCAGGCTGTCGATACTATCACATGGGAGAATGTGCATTTCCGCCATGACATTGGACAGCGTGCCCTTCGTGCAAAACAGGGGTGATGCATTATGCATCCGAAACTGAAACGGTGTTTTTCATGCGGACAGTATGCAAACATTCTGTTTTTGGTGTTTGCGTTTTTTGCATCTGTGTATTACTGGTCAATAGAACGGCATAATTTAGAGCTTGTACCTCTGGAAATTGCTGCATATACCGTGGAAACAGGCGGATTTATCTTTATGCTGTTTTCGATTTTGAATTTTCACAAGATTGTCCGGCACAGATATATCATGAAAACGGCTATGATGATATATCTCATTACGGAAGTTGTCATTATGATACTGGATTTCAATGCGGATAAGTTCGATTTTTTCCAATCCAGTTCGATGGCTTTAAATATCGGACACTCGATATTTTCAGGGGCGATATTATTCACCTATCTTTCGTTAGAGCCGAAAAATACAAGTCTGGAATGGGCGATTATCATTTCAGAAATTATCATTTTGGCTGGAATGTTCGGTGTAGTGTTTCATCTGCATGTGTATGCAACATTGTTTGCAAATTCGATTGCATATGTGGTATTTTTCTCAATTATGCGATTTTTATTGTCACAGGAAAGAATCATGATTGACTGTCACGGAGACAGGGCAAGAGTGGCGAAATATCGCAGTGATTTCTTTGATGACCAAGTATAATATGAATATGACAACACCGCCAGAATTTGGCGGTGTTGTTGGTAAAAAGGCGGTGAGTGGATGAATCTGGAAGAACAGAATCCAAGAATGTCATTTTTGAGAGAAAAAACATCCCAATTGGCAGGTTCTTCAGGGGTTTATATCATGAAAGACAAAGACGGCAATATTATTTATATCGGAAAGGCGAAAAATCTGCATAAACGTGTGAGCAGTTATTTCCGGAAAGATGCGGAACATCTGCCGAAAGTGGAAAAGATGGTTTCACACGTTTATGATTATGATTTCATTGTCACCAGTTCGGAATATGAGGCTTTATTATTGGAATGCAGTCTTATCAAACAGCATCAGCCCCATTATAATATTTTATTGAAGGATGACAAGGGGTATCATTATATCCGCATTTCTGACGAGCCTTTCCCGAAAATTACCGCCGTCAAGCAGAAAGAGAATGATAATGCCATTTATATAGGTCCTTATACCGGAGGATTTGTCACGACTTCCACCGTGGAAGAGGTCAATATGGTATTTCAGCTTCCGACTTGTCGGAAGAAATTTCCGCAGGCGTTCCGGAAGGAAAGACCATGCCTGAATTACCATATTCATCGGTGCATGGGGCTTTGTCGTGGGAACGTCTCACAGGAAGAATATGCTGAAATCATTAAACAGGCGGTTGCCTATATCCGTAACGGAAGTACGAAATCCGTTGAACGGATGCAAAAGGAAATGGAACAGGCTTCTGAAAATCTTGAATTCGAAAAGGCTGTTGTTCTGCGTGACAGAATCAGGGCTGTACAGAAAGCTGGACAATCTCAGAAGATTATTGACAATCATTTCCGTGATGCAGATGTGATTGCATCTGCTGACAATGGGGATGATTTGTGCATTTCCGTCCTGATGTACCGAGAGGGGAGACTTTGCGACAAGCAGAATTTTCACTTCCATGACGAAGCCGACACGGAAGAATTACCACTCAGTGCGTTCATTCCCCGATTCTATCACGGGAGAAATGACATCCCGAAAATGATATTATTGGAAGAAAAACTGCCGGAAACGGAGCTGTTTTCTGAAATGCTGTCAAAACAAGCCGGAAAAGCTGTGAAAATTTCCGTTCCTCAGCGTGGGAACGGTGCGGAACTTATCCGCATGGCAAAGGAAAACGCTGTGGAATATATCGCCGTGCACTGTAACCGGACAGGGAAGGAATTATTAGCCGTGGAAGCATTAGGGAAAATTCTGGGGATGAAGAAAGTCCCGAAATATATTGAATCTTACGACATTTCAAATTTAGCATCTGAATCCATGGTTGCCGGAATGATAGTCTTTGAGAATGGCAGACCCCTCAAAAAGGCTTACAAGCGTTTCACCATCAAGGAGACTGCGATTCAAAATGACTATGCTTGTATGCAGGAGGTTATTCGACGGCGGTTGAATCATCTGCGTGATGACAGTGACCCTTATTTTTCGAGAATGCCGGATTTGATTTTACTGGACGGCGGAAAAGGGCACGTCAATGCCGTTGAGCCAATCATTCAGGAGTTAGCCCCTGAAATTGCCCTCTTTGGCATGGTGAAAGACAGCAAGCACCGCACAAGGGCAATCGCTACAGGGGGCGGAGAAATCAGCGTTTCCGGAATGCATGAGGCATTTATGCTCCTGACACGCATTCAGGACGAAGTACACCGCTATTCTGTCGCCTTTATGCACAAAAAGCATAAAAAACGGACGTTCGCTTCCGAATTGATACAAGTCGAGGGAATCGGCGAAAAAACAGCACAGAAAATCATGCTGTATTTCAAGACAAAGGATGCAATCTTTCAGGCATCTGAAACAGATTTGCAAAAAGCCGGAATTTCTGCGAAAATTGCCGGAAATTTATATCAATATCTGCATGGAGAGGATGAAACACAATGAGAGTTATCACAGGAACTGCCAAAGGTATCCGCCTGAAAACGCTTGACAATTTTGATATTCGCCCCACAACTGACAAAGTGAAAGAGGGGATGTTCTCGGCGATTCAGTTTGATATTCCAGAAAGCCGTGTACTGGATTTGTTTGCAGGTTCGGGACAATTGGGAATTGAGGCTCTGAGCCGTGGCGCAAGGGAAGCGGTTTTCATTGACCAGTCACCCCAATCATTGAAAGTGGTTCGTGAAAATCTGGAGAAAACCAGACTGACAGAAAGAGCTGTCATCATCCAGAAATCGGCGGAACAGTATATTAAAACAGCCAGAAAGAAAAGCTTTGACCTGATATTTCTCGACCCGCCCTACCGGATGCAGATTTTGGAAAACATCATTCCCATTTTGGAGGGGCTGTTGTGTTCGGGAGGAAAAATCATAGCGGAACACGAAGAAAATTGTAAATTACCTGAAAAAATTTTGAATTTAAGGTTGCAAAAAGAATATTTTTATGGTAAAATAGTAGTATCAGTATATGCATTGGAGGAGGAGACAGAAGAATGAGAAGAATTGCAGTGTGTCCGGGGAGTTTTGACCCCATCACATTGGGACATCTGGATATTATCACAAGGGCATCCATGATGTTTGATAAGGTGATTGTGTTGATTTCTACCAATGTCACAAAAAATACTGCGAGTTTTACCGCCACAGAACGCATGATTATGATTGCAGAAGCCACGGCACATTTAGATAATGTGGTAATTGATATTCTGGACGGTTTGCTTGTTGATTACGTCAGACAAGTGCAGGCGGTTGCGATAGTCAAGGGACTTCGTGCCGTCAGTGACTTTGAATATGAATTCCAGATGGCATTGACCAACAAGGCACTTTATGAAGGTGCAGAGACTGTATTTTTGACGACCAGTGCTAAAAATATGTATTTAAGTTCCAGTGTTGTCAAGCAGGTGGCATATTTCGGGGGAGACATCAGCTCTTTCGTGCCGGAATGCATTCTGGAAACAATACAGAAAAGACTAATTAAGGAGGAGCACAAATGAGTATTGATGAAATTTTAGACGATATGGACGAATTGCTGGAAAAGGCTTCAAGCGTTCCTTTTGCATCCCATAAAGCCATTATTGACAGTGAGCGAATGCAGGAGCTAATTTCCGACATTCGTCTGAATATGCCACAGGAGATTAAGCACGCCAAAATGGTCGCTTATGACCGTGACCGCATTATCAAGGAAGCAGAAGCCAAGGCGGAACAGATTGTACGTCAGGCGGAGGAACGTGCAAAGGCGATTGTTTCTGAAGAAGCCATTGTCAGAGAAGCCAAAAACCGTGCTGTTGAAGCCGTCACCAAGGCAAGACAACAATGTGATGAACTCCGTGCACAGGCTCAGCAGGACATTGCAAAGGCGCAGGCGGAATGTGATGCCATTCAGCAGGCTACTGATGCTTACATTGCTAACCGTTTCAAGGATGCTGAAAATTATTATTCTACTTCCCTCAAGGATATGCAGGAACGCAGAATGAAGCTCGAAAAGCTCAGAAAGCGCAGAAAAGAGGGCGGTTCTGCTCAACAGCAGGCACAGGCACAGCCCCAGCCACAGCAACCTCAGCAGAACCCTAACCCCAACAACGGTCAGAACGGTTGATTTTTTGTATTCAATTCATATTACGTGCAATGAAGCACACCTCTTTTGACGGGAGAGGTGTGCTTTTTTTCAGATAAACAGGAGGTTTTTTCATGGATAAAATAGACCGCAAATTGATTGGAATTTTGCAAAAAAATGCAAGAATGCCTTTAAAGGCGATTGCTTCACAAGTATTTTTATCTGCGCCCGCAGTTTCAGCAAGAATCGAGAAATTAGAGGCTCAAAATCTCATACAGGGCTATCATGCCAGCATTGACCAGCAGAAACTGGGGTATCATATTACTGCTTTTATCAGCTTGGAGCTGTCCGCAAGACAAAAGCCGGAATTTTACCCATTTATCGAGAAATGCCCGAATGTATTGGAGTGTAACTGCGTGACAGGGGTTTATTCCATGCTCATCAAAGTTGCATTTCCAAGTACACAGGAGTTAGACCAGTTCATTGGAAGATTACAGAATTTCGGTAATACTTCGACACAAATTGTATTTTCTACCCCTGTACCTCATCGGGATGTTGTCATTTCGGAAGAATTACCAGAATAGGATTATAAATTATCCTTTTTGATATTTGCAAGCGGTGAAACATCCATAGCATTCCGGACAGATTCATCTGTCAGGTGGGTGTAAATTTCCGTGGTTGCAATGCTTTCATGTCCTAAAATCTTTTTTAAGGTCAATACATCAACGTGTCCGTGCTGATACATCAATGTCGCAGCGGTATGACGTAATTTATGTGTGGAGAGTCCCCGACCGCTGAAACCGGCTTCCCGAAGGGATTCTTCCACAATCTGCTGAACACGTCTCCGGCTGATGCGCTTTTCCTGATTGGAAAGAAAAAGGGCAGTTTCTTTGGTGTCAATTGCTTCACGTTCCGGCAGATATTCTTCCAGTGCGGACATACAGGCAGAATTCAAGTAAACAATCCGTTCTTTTGAGCCTTTTCCGAGAACTCTCATTTGCATTTCTTCCATATCCAGTGAGGACAAATTTAATCCAATCAATTCCCCCAAACGTAACCCACAATTCAAAAACAATATCAAAATACAATAATCTCTCAGGTTTGCTTTATGGGCGGAATTTGCCGAAGTTTTGAGCAATTCCTTGCTTTCAGAGAGATTCAGATATTTTGGTAAAGCCCTCTTGGGGGAGGATAATTCCAGATTCGTGGTGGGGTCGTAATCCAATACACCGACTTGTTTTGTCAGATACCCGAAAAAACTCCGCAGAGAAGAAGCTTTTCGGGTTCGGATTTTGTCCTGATTATGGCATTCATTGGCAATAAAGCTGTAATAATTGTGAATGTCTCTCAAAGTGACGGTTTTCAGCTGTTCAACGGTGAAATCCTGAATTTTGACAGTTTTCAGCTTTTCAGCGGTGATTTCCTCTGTTTTGGCTTTCCAGAGCGTGATAAAACGCAGGAATTGCCGGATGTCCTGATAATAGACCATGACCGTATTTTTCGAAAGTCCTTTGACTACTGACAGATAGGAAACATAATCATTCACGAAATCCGGATTCTCAAAACGGTAAATCTGCATAAAAAATTCCCCCTTAAATTTGAAGATAATCCTATTATAGCACATTTTTTGAAATAAGTCAATCATTTTGTGCAACTTTTCGAAAGAAAATTTCTGCCTGAAATTTCCATTGATAAAATACGCTGAAATGCTCATACTAGTTTTGCGGTAAGGAAACGAACCGCAACGAAAATAAATCATTCAACCGCATACGTGATATGCAAAAAGGAGTTAATTATGAAAGGTGAAATGACACAGAAGGGTAGAGAAGCTCTGAACCGTTTTAAGGTAGAATCTGCTAATGAACTGGGTGTAAACCTCAAGGAAGGCTACAACGGCGATTTGACAGCCCGTGAAGCTGGTTCTGTCGGTGGTCAGATGGTCAAGAAGATGATTGACGCATATAAGATGCAGTAATCATTTTCTCATGAAAAAAATCTCCGGCTTGTTTAGCATGAGCCGGAGATTTTATTTTATGCCACGTTTTCAAGGGGTGTTTGTGGAGTATTGGCAATGATTTTCACTTTCTTGTCTTTTTGCATGAGAATGAATGCAATTGTCCCCACTATCACGGAAAAGGGAATCAGATTCAAAATTCCAACGTGAAAGACGATTTCGCCGTGTGTTTCGTTGAAATCTTCCGGTAAATCGGGATACAATAAAGCCCCTACCTGAATGCAGTCTATCGCAGAATGACAGATAGCAGCCGGATAAATGGAATGTGTTTTTCTGGTGAGGTAGGTCAGGAACATTCCGAAAAACATACAGCTAATACACATTAGTACATAATTCGCCAACGGATAGAATGCATGGTCTTTCCCGAAATTTCCGCCAGCATCCAGCATATCTTTGTGCCACATCCCCCAGATAATCCCCTGAACCATGAACACAGTCCAGTCAGGCAAAAAGGTTTCCAGTTTCGGGGTGAGGTATGCCCTCCAGCCGTATTCTTCACCAAGGCATACTGTCATTAACATAAATGTCATGCTGAATGTCAACGGAATCTGACACAATGCAGAATGTAATTTGTCTGCTGGTAAAAAGCCGTCATTGGGGAAAATGAAAATTCTTGTCAAAATTCCGCCAATGAGATTCAGGGCTACCCCATACAGCAACGCATACCAATAATATTTCACGTTGCCTTTCAGGTGCGCACGGAGATATAATCCGTCAATGTCGGTCTTGTCGCTGGTGAGGAGTCTTGTCAGAATGTGCGCCGTGAGGGGTGTCATCATGCCAATGCTTGTGCTTGCATTTTCCGGCAAAAGATGATTTAATCCGAAAATCAACAGCATGACAATGACCGTATAAATGACAACTCTCAGAATTTCCATTTTCTTGTTGACTTCATTTTTCAAAGCTTTCCACCCCTTTCAAGTAGAATTGACTGCTCAATTTATATGAGCCATAAAATAAAACCATTGTCACAAGTGGGAAAATTCCCATGAATAACATCAGTCCGTCCGGTACTCCTTCGCCTTTCATGACTTCAAAAAAGCGTTCCCAAAAATTATCTGATGAGCCGAAAATTGTCAAATCTCCGAACAGTCCATATAAAATCCCTACAAATACAATCGTAAAAAATAGAAAGGTCTTTACCCACAAGCCATATTTTGCCCCATATCGCACAATAAATGGAATTTCAATTGCCCTCAGAAATAATATCATTGTAGTTGCAATGAAAATTAAAATCATCAGCGAGGGGGCTTCCGGAAAAATCAATGCATTGATTCCGTCAAGGAAGATATAAAACAAATTCAATCCGAATGTCGTGGCAAGGATAAACCAGTATTTCGCCTGAACCTGTCCAACGCCTGTCACGGGGGAAGAACTGATATAATACGCCCATTTCTTTTGTTCATCTTCTTTGAAAGTGGAAATCTGAATGGATTCCCCTAATGTGATAAATGTTGCCATAATTCCCAAAGAAAACAGCATGGAAGAAATAGAAACGTCAAATTCTTCCGTTCCGGTCAGCCAGATTGCCAACAGGGGATATACCTCCATAAACACTGCAATCAACAATAATGCCCTGAAACTCTTTTTGTTGATTATCAGGTCTTTATAAACCAGTCCCCACATATTCAACCCTCCCTTTTTTCAAGAATCCATTTCGTCAGAAAGAATCCGATTACAAATAGCAAGATTGTGATAACTGGGGCAATTGTTCCAATCAAATTGACTAAATTCCCCAAATCATGCCCCATTTTGTCAAATGCCTGATTGCTTGCATCAGTACCTGAAAATTCTTCACCAATGGTAAATGTAACCCCGAACTCTGCAAATGTTTTTTTCGTGTATTGGTAAAGCCCATAAGCGATTGCAACATAGACAATCATAGTGCTAAAAAAGCTGATAGTGGCTTGTGTTGCTTGATTTTTAAAAATTGATGATGTGACAGAACCAAGCACACACATGAAAGTAGTGCACATTAAGATAATCAATATCATTTTGAATGTCCTTGTATCAAATTGAAAGCCTTTGACTGCTGTAAATGCAAAATCGCCGTCTTTCAGAAATACTTGATAAGTTTCACCATTGAGGAGAGTGAAAATTACCATATTGATGATGGACAAAATCAGCGAATTGATGTAAAATGCTATCATTGTTCCGATTCTGTAGGCGGTGCGTTCAGTGGCACTCAGGGGGAGCGTTTTTTCATATTTTGACCAGCCACTTTTCACATCTGCAAAAATGATTCCTGATTGTTCCATGCTTATCGAAATCACAAACGGCGAAAATAACACAAACAAATAATACAGCATTGGTATTGCATAGCCTGCATCCTCTTCGCTCATGTGCGAAAGATTGCCTATTTTGGTACTCAACTGCACCAGTAACCCCAATATCATAAATACAATGTAAAACCCATAACAGGCAATTAAATTTCCTCTTTCAAGGTAAATCGTCCGGAATATCCAGCCTTTTCGCAGTTTCATTATGACCACTCCTTTTTTTCACGGTTGGCATAGAACAGCATGATTTCTTCCAATGTCGTGGGGTCAATGACAGCACCACTATATTTTTTTGACATTGTCTTTTTATCGGAAACGAGTAATTCCGCCCCGAAATCAGTTACTCTTGCACTGATGAAATCAGTTTTTTCGATTTCGGAAAAATCCAACTTGGAACATTTCAACATTCCATGCGTTTCGAGAATGCCATCTTTGTAGCCGGAAATGAGAATTTTTCCTCTGTCGATAAAGGTCACACTGTCGGCGACTTTCTCCAAATCGCTGGTGATGTGGGAGGACATCAAAATTGAATGGTTTTCATCCTGCAAATATTCAAGAAATATATCAAGAATTTCATTTCTGACAACGGGGTCAAGACCTGTTGTGGCTTCGTCCATAATAAGCAACTTTGCATTGTGAGAGAGGGCGGTTGCAATCTG
>DGHF01000015.1:6343-6596 GCA_002392545.1 Ruminococcus sp. UBA3855 | reverse complement strand
GCCTGAATACCCAGTCTGTGCAATGTGGGGGCACGGTTCAATAATACCGGATGGCTCTTGATGACGTGTTCGAGGGCATCCCATACGGATTTATCCGTTGCACGGTCAACAATCTTTCTTGCAGACTTGATATTCGGGATAACGGCTGTGTCAACCAGTCGCTTCAATACAAACGGCTTGAAAAGTTCCAGTGCCATTTCTTTCGGTAAACCGCACTGATACATTTTCAGCTCAGGTCCTACGACGATTACGG
>DGHF01000015.1:0-6293 GCA_002392545.1 Ruminococcus sp. UBA3855 | reverse complement strand
GTCCGGAATAGTCTACACGTTTACCAAGCAGATTCTGACGGAAACGCCCCTGCTTGCCTTTCAGCATATCAGAAAGAGATTTCAATGCACGGTTATTAGGACCAGTAACAGGGCGACCATGACGACCATTATCAATGAGTGCATCCACTGCCTCCTGTAACATACGCTTTTCGTTTCTGACAATAATATCAGGAGCTTCCAGTTTCAGCATACGCTGTAAACGGTTGTTTCTGTTGATAACACGGCGATACAAGTCGTTCAGGTCGGAAGTTGCGTAACGTCCGCCGTCCAGCATGACCATCGGGCGCAAATCCGGCGGAATCACCGGAACAACACTCAATACCATCCAGCTGGGCTTGTTGCCGGATTGCAGGAATGCTTCAATGATTTCGAGACGCTTCAAAATCTTGATTCGCTTCTGACCATTGGGATTCTGCTTCATCTGTTCTTTCAGACCGTTTGCAACCCATTCCAAATCATTGACCCAGTTTTCCTTGCGGATGTCTGCGAGACTTTCATCTGTGGGGTCAAAATTCTTGTCGAACAATTCGAGAATATAGGGGAATCCGGTCTTAACAACGGCGGGGCTGTCGGTGGTGTCTTCACACTTGCGGTTGTAGGGGAGAATCATCTCTTTGTATTCTGCATAGTTGACAACAGTACCATCCGCATAGCCGGATTTTTCACCGCTTTCCACAAAGTAAAGCAGTTTATGCAGGTAGGAACGCATTTCATGTTCGGTCATGCCAACAACTTTGGCAAATTTTTGAATGTGCAGTTCGTTTTCAATGAAATGCACATAGGAATCAGGGTCATATTCATCAAGCAACCACTGGATTGCTTCTGCACCCATTTCCGCAATGAAAGTATCTCCGTACTGTTCCTGAATTTCCTGATATTCTTTTTCGGTGATGAGCTGGCACTTGGTGATAGAACTTGCTTCACCCGGTTCAATGACAACATACTTGGTGAAATAAAGAATTTCTTCCAGTCGCTTCTGTGAAATGTCAAGCACCTGACCAATTCGGGAAGGTGTGCCCTTGAAATACCAGATATGGGAAACAGGAGCTGCAAGCTCAATATGTCCCATTCTTTCACGGCGGACTTTCGCTCTGGTAACTTCTACACCGCAACGGTCGCAGACTTTCCCTCTGAAACGAATTTTCTTGAATTTTCCGCAGTGGCATTCCCAGTCCTTCGTAGGTCCGAAAATGCGTTCACAATACAAACCGCCTGTTTCCGGTTTCTGTGTTCTGTAGTTGATGGTTTCCGGACGTTCTACAACACCATGTGACCATTCACGGATACGCTCCGGAGAGGCAAGCCCGATTTGCAGGGATTCAAAAGTAGTAGATTCCAAATCATTTTCCTCCTTTTTATGAGAAGCTGGTTTCATCTAAGAAGTCAGAGGAAAGGCAGAAAGTTTGACTTTCTGCACTTCCTCACTGCATTGACATCATCATCAGAACGGCAATTTATAATAGTCGTCGACGTCATCCTGCATATCAGGGTCAGCAACTTCAGCGAAAGTACTTTCGTCATCATCTTCCGGAAGGGGAGCGTCAATATCTTCCACATCTCCGGTTGTAAAGCCATTATCTTCGAATTCGTCTTCGTCGCTCTGATATTCAGCATCATTGAATTCGCTTGCTGACATCATCTGAATGTCGTCATCTTCATCAAACTGCTGTTTGAGGTCGATTTCTTCATTGTTTGCATCCAGTACCTTTACATCCAGTCCGAGGGACTGCATTTCTTTAATTAACACCTTGAAAGATTCCGGAATTCCGGGTTTGGGGACGTTCTGCCCCTTAACAATGCATTCGTAGGTGTTGACACGTCCAATGGTATCGTCAGACTTTGCAGTCATCATTTCTTGCAGGGTATACGCTGCGCCGTATGCTTCCAAAGCCCAAACTTCCATTTCACCGAAACGCTGTCCGCCAAACTGCGCTTTACCGCCGAGAGGCTGTTGTGTTACCAGTGAGTAAGGACCAACGGAACGGGCATGAATTTTATCATCAACAAGGTGATGGAGTTTCAGATAATACATATATCCGACAGTGACACGGTTATCAAACTTCTCACCGGTTCTGCCGTCATAAAGTGTGAATTTGCCGTCTTCGTTCATGGTAATGGCTCTGGGATTGATAACCTTGTCCATCTTGTTGAGTTCAAACGGTTCATCACGGAACGGAGCATTTTTCTCATTGGCTTCACGGAAACAAGCACGAATATCATCTTCATGTGCACCGTCAAAGACAGGGGTCATGATGTGCCAGCCTAATGCCCTTGCACTCATGCCGAGGTGTACTTCCAGTACCTGACCGATATTCATTCGGGAAGGTACGCCCAAGGGGTTCAGTACAATGTCAAGCGGTGTGCCGTCTTCCAAGAAAGGCATATCCTCTTCGGGGAGAATTCTGGAAACAACACCCTTGTTACCGTGACGACCTGCCATTTTGTCGCCGACGGAAATTTTACGTTTCTGTGCAATATAGCAACGTACCAGCATGTTTACACCTGTACCGAGTTCAGATACTTCTGCATCGGTATCATCTGCGATTTTTTCGCCACGCTTGAAGGTCTTGACATCGATAACAATACCGCCCTCACCATGCGGAACTTTCAGGGAGTTGTCACGGACTTCACGAGCCTTTTCGCCGAAAATCGCTCTTAACAGGCGTTCTTCTGCGGTGAGTTCAGTTTCGCCCTTCGGGGTTACTTTACCAACCAGAATGTCACCGGCGGTTACTTCTGCACCGATACGGATAATACCATGTTCATCCAGATTTTTCAGGGCATCTTCACCCACGTTCGGAATGTCACGGGTAATTTCTTCCGGTCCAAGCTTTGTATCACGGCATTCCAACTCATATTCTTCAATATGAATGGAGGTGAATACATCTTCACGAACAAGACGTTCATTCAGCAGAACAGCATCTTCATAATTGTAACCTTCCCATGTCATGAAGCCGATGAGGGCATTCTTACCAAGGGAAATTTCACCGTCAGCCGTTGCAGGACCGTCTGCAAGCACCTGACCTTTGTAAACATTGTCGCCAACATTGACAACAGGTCTCTGATTGACACAGGTGTCCTGATTGGAACGCTGGAATTTAATCAATGCATAGGTATGTTCTACCTTGTCGGGGTCTTGAATAATAATCTTGTCAGCAGATACAAACGTACAAACACCGTCTGTTTCCGACAGTACACATACACCAGAGTCAACAGCTGCCTTGTATTCCATACCAGTGCCGACAAAGGGACGTTCTGTTTTCAGAAGCGGTACTGCCTGTCTCTGCATGTTCGCACCCATCAAGGCACGGTTTGCGTCGTCGTTTTCCAAGAAAGGAATCATTGCCGTTGCAACGGAAACCACCATCTTCGGGGAAACGTCCATATAATCAATCTTAGTATTGCTGCACTCAATGATTTTCTCACGGAATCTTGCTGTAACCTGCGGACGTGCAAATTTTCCCTCTTCGGTCAGCGGTTCATTCGCCTGTGCAACAATATATTCGTCTTCAACATCTGCCGGCATATAGACAACCTCATCTGTGACAATGCCTGTTGTCTTGTCTACACGGCGATAGGGTGCTTCAATAAAGCCATATTCGTTGATTTTCGCAAATGTTGCCAAGTACGAAATCAAGCCGATGTTAGGTCCTTCGGGGGTCTCAATCGGGCACATTCTGCCATAATGGGAATAGTGTACGTCACGAACTTCGAATCCGGCACGGTCTCTCGACAAACCACCAGGTCCAAGGGCGGAAAGACGACGTTTATGGGTCAGTTCTGCAAGGGGATTATTCTGGTCCATGAACTGCGACAACGGTGAAGAACAGAAAAATTCCTTAATCTGTGAGGTAACAGGACGAATATTTACTAATGCCTGTGGTGTGATTGCATCCATGTCCTGTGTCTGGAGGTTCATTCTTTCACGGATGGAACGCTCCATTCTTGCCATACCGGAACGCATGGTGTTTTGCAACAACTCACCGACACGGCGAATACGTCTGTTTCCGAGGTGGTCAATGTCATCAATGTTTCCGATTCCTTCGCAAAGATTCAGGAAGTAGGAAACAGATGCAAAAATATCATCTAATGTGATGTGGTTCGGAACAAGTTCTTCTGCACGTCTCTTGCAGACTGCTTTCATATCGGCGGGGGAGGTCTCTTCCATAATCTGTTTCAGGACACGGAACGACACAAGCTCCTTGATACCGATTTCCTTCGGGTCAAAGTCTACATATCCGCCAAGGTCAACCATGCCGTTACCCAGCACCTTGATTTCCTTTTCTACCATGCGAATTGCAGTCTGACCGTTTTCATTGGTGTAGTACTGCTTGGATTCAACTGTCAGGAATGCTTCCATGATGCCAGCCTGCTGAATGGCTACTGCTGTTTCACGCTTGATTTCCTGACCTGCTTCCACCAGAACTTCCCCAGTTTCAGGGTGAACAATCGGGCGGGATGCGTGCTGTCCGGAAAGTCGGGAGGCAATGCCTAACTTCTTGTTATATTTATAACGTCCGAATTTGCAGAGGTCGTAACGTCTGGGGTCAAAAAATAACATGTCAAGGTGTCCCTGTGCGCTTTCCACTGTGGGAGGTTCACCCGGACGGAGTTTCTTATATACTTCAATCAAGCCTTCATTGACTGTCTTTGCTGTGTCCTTCTGGAGGATGGTTTCATACAAACGCTCGTCATGACCGAACATTTCTTCAATTTCCGTGTCTGTTCCAAGTCCGATTGCACGGAGAAATGTTGTCAGCGGAATTTTACGGTTCTTGTCGATACGGACATAGACAATGTCGTTGGAATCCATTTCATATTCCAGCCATGCGCCACGGTTCGGAATAATCGTAGAACTGAATAATTCCTTACCTGTCTTGTCCTTTTCCATATCGTAGTACACACCAGGGGAACGTACCAACTGCGAAACAATAACACGCTCTGCGCCGTTGATAACGAATGTACCACTGTCTGTCATCAGGGGGAAATCTCCCATGAAGATTTCACTTTCCTTGACTTCGCCGGTTTCCTTGTTCCAGAGCTTTGCAATGACTTTCAGAGGGGAAGCGTAGGTTGCCTGATGCTCCTTCGCCTTTGCGATTGTCTTAAACTTCCTCTGGTCATCATCGAAACGGTATCCGGTGAATGTCAGCACAAGATTTCCGTTGTAGTCGGTGGCGGAAAAGTCCTTGAAAACCTCTCCTAAACCTTCCTCACGAAACCACTTGTAGGAAGTTTTCTGAATTTCAATCAGATTCGGCATGTCCAGAACTTCCGAGATTTTCCCGAAACTCATCCGGACATTTTTTCCGAGCTGTTTGGGCATTACATTGACCATAGGCGTAAATTACCTCCTTAACAACCTGAGTTATGACGGATTTTTTTCTGCCGTGGGACTTGACAAAACTTTTCAGATATGTTATACTATAATGTCCACGGTTATGGAATCGCATAATAATGCATTTTAAAATTATACCACATATTATATATTTTGTCAAGCTTTTCTGCTGATTTTGTAGGGATGCACAAAATCGAAAGACAAATTTGATAAAATTTCTGTACAGAGGTACAAGCATGGGAAAACATCATTTTGAAATTTCAGCAATGGTTCGGGCATTTGTTGTGCCGGTTTGTATTTTGTTGATTTTGGAAATTATTGAGGTAATTTCGCATGATATGGGAGTACGGACAATTCCGGTTGACATTGTTCTTTGTATTGTGTGGATAATTGGTATCATGAATTGATGGGGGATTATGGAATACTCGCCGGAATACAATGGTTTATTTATGTGATTGTCATATTGATTGCTCAAATTTTCCTGATTATTCGTGGAATTGTGGCGATAGTCAGGGCAATTCGCCGTAAAAATGAAGGTTCAGAACAAAAATATTGACATTTTTTTCAAAAAATGAAAAAAACACTTGACAAATGTAAAATCAGGGTGTATAATATGATGGTATGCAGTGCAAAAGTACTGTGTAACTTTTGAAAAAGGAGGAAAAACAATGCCAACATTTAACCAGCTCGTTCGTAAGGGCAGAAAGATGCAGGCTTCCAAGTCTACTGCTCCGGCACTCCAGAAAGGCTATAATGCTAAGAAGAAGGTTCAGATTGACCAGAGCGCACCGCAGAAGAGAGGCGTTTGCACTGTTGTTAAGACAACAACACCGAAGAAGCCGAACTCTGCTATGCGTAAGATTGCCAGAGTAAAGCTGACAAACGGCTATGAAGTAACATCTTATATTCCGGGTATCGGTCACAATTTGCAGGA
>DGHF01000088.1:1604-6286 GCA_002392545.1 Ruminococcus sp. UBA3855 | reverse complement strand
CCTTCAACAGAAGTCCATCTCTCAACGACATTGCCATTCTTGTCAAAAATTGTCAGGATTGCACCGCCAATTTCCTTGGCACTGGTAATATTTGTCTTGGAGATAGTTACTCTTGATTTCTGGGTTGTAGTGGTAGTAGCTGTTGTAGAGGTTGTTTCAGTTGTAGAAGTAGTAGCTGTTGTGGAGGTTGTTTCAGTTGTAGAGGTAGTAGTTGTTGTGGAAGTTGTTTCAGTTGTAGAGGTAGTAGCTGTTGTGGAGGTTGTTTCAGTTGTAGAGGTAGTAGTTGTTGTGGAAGTTGTTTCAGTTGTAGAGGTAGTAGCCGTTGTGGAGGTTGTTTCAGTCGTAGAGGTAGTTTCTTCCGTTGTGGAAGTAGTTTCCTCTGTGGTTGTTGCTTGGGTTGTGGTAGTTGTAGAAGTTTCAGTAGTAGTGGTTGATGTTGTTGTTTCAGCAGATTTCTGCTTGTCAAACATCACAATATTATTGTCAGTCTGATTCTTTACAGCACCCTCTTCAACTTCAAATGTAATGCTTTCAGCGACTTCGTAACCATCAGGAGCAGTAATTTCAGTCAGTGTATACACACCATTTTTCAAGCCCTTGATAGTAACGATTTGAGAATTGGTAATATAGCTGATTTCAGTAGCAGTGACAGAAAGGCTGTTCGGCTTTGTGCCGTCTTCCTGAGTTACTGTAATGTTTTCAACATCAAAATTACCTGTCAATTTAAGGGTTGCACCTGTCAGCTGTTCACTGTTGGCAATGTCAACTTTGCTGATGGATACAGTTGCAGTTTTTTCAGAGCCAGCGTCCGGAAGTTCAGAGTAAACGAAATGCCATTCACCGCTAGGGTTTGTGAGATAACCGTCTGTCACAATCCAGCCAGTACTTGTACCTGTGACAGTTGCAACGGAATTTTCATCAGGAAGGAGGAAAATTCCAGAAGTTGCTTCAAGGTCAACTTCCTTGACAGATGACAGATTCCACACGATATGACGTGTCAGGCGGTCAAGCCACTGGTTTGTAGCACTGCCATTTTCAGTGTCAGATGCGCCGTAATTTGCGCCACTGTCAGTCATATTGCCGTCTTCGTCATAGATTTCTACAATAGCCCTGCCAAGTGTGAGGGATTCTGTAGAATCAAAATTGAAAACGAGCATCTGCCCTTCTTTTTTCTTGATTTTCAGACCACCGCCAATATTTCCGTTCATGAGGTCAGCGAGGGTATCGCCGTCAATGTAAAGTGTCACATCATCTGCAAAAGCAGTGGTATCAATGAGCACTTCATTCTGACTGACTTTCATGGGGGTAACATTGGAGGAATGTCTCAAAAGTTCATCAGACATCTGCTCCATGTGCTTAATCATGGGTTCAATGGGATTATTCACCATATCTTGCGGAACATGAGTTTTGATAGTGACAAAATCTCTGGGGTCTTGCAATCTGGTTTCAGAATCGACATTCAGGACAATGCCATATTCATTATGAGACTGACCGATAAAGATTTTACCCTGTTCTTCTCCTGCTTCATAGATGGTGGTTTCGTCATCAAAAACAGTTTTCCCATTGAAATTCACAAAGTAAGGAAGCCAGAACGCACCGGAAGACTTTCCAGAAAGGTCAGGTTCAATGGGGTTATTGTTGGACTGGTAATAATTCGCTGCTGCGTTGGTTTGAGCGTGGTTTGTCTGATTGAAACGGTCAGCAGTGATACCATAATACAGGCTGTCGCCCAAGATGGTCTTGAAATCATAATCATGTGTAGCAGATACGGAAGTCAGATAGATGTAATCTGTGTATACTGTTACATAAGTAGACTCATCACGGGTTTTCTTTCTGTCACCATAATGAACAGTGAAAGATTTGAGATTGTCGCCCTCCTGAATGAAAGAGCAATTTGTCTGAGAAGTAATATTATTCAGGTTGATTTCCTGTGTGGATATGACCAGACTAACAGAAAGTGTTTCGTTACCTCTGAATTTTTCATTTTCATCGATATTTCCGTTGCCATTCATCCATTTTTCAACATCAACTATCAATTCCGGAAGTTCCGCCATTGTCACGGGCTGATAATAATAAGTATCGCCTGTTGACTCATGTTTGACATTGATATACAAATAAACATGGTCATCCTCCGTGATAGTGACAGGAGCATCTGCCTGAATATCCACATGATATTCTACAATATCCTTGATAATAGAAAGCGTTGTTAAATTACCATCTTTGGAACTTGCAAAACGATAATCCGGAATGGAGTCAACCCCCTTCTTCACACAATCATCATAAGTTTCCAGAGGTTCATCAGCCCGATAGACACGGATATTGACATCATACAATTCAGGGTCATAATTCAGCATTGTGCCCTCTTTGGAAGAGCCGTCTTCTCCGAACGGATAGAACGTTGTAAAGCTTTGAGATGTGGAGACATTACTTTCGGGGTCAAACGGCTGAATTGCCCATCCCTGCACATTTTCTTTGGAAGCGCCTTCACCCTTGGGGGTAAGGTATGCCAAAGTAAAATACTGTGAGTGCGTGTCATTGGTCAAAACCGCCGGTGTTGAGCCGTCATAATCATACACATTGATTTGTACGCCATAGCCGGACTGTGCAGAAACAACAATGGTGTTATTCGCCCATGAATCTGTTTGACCAGAAAGCCCCTGTGATACGAGCTTTGCGCCTTCAATGTCTGTAACGGCAGAACATCCAGTGCCGGAAATTGCGTTTTCCAGTGTCAGTTCCGAGGAAGGGTCATCATTTTTGAGAATCGTCCCTTCTACGCTGGCAGTCGCTGGAAGTGCATCGTGAGTTCCTGACCAGTCTGTAACAGATTTGGCAGGCAGAACGTTGAATTTTCCTGAATTCCATGTTTCTGCGCCGTCAGTATCAATCTCGATTAACTGGTAGTGGTTGTTATCTTCACCACTTTCATAGGTGAAGCCGGTCATAGTGTTGTCATTTCCCACCGCATGAACTAACAAATAATAGGTGTTCTGCGGAATTGTCATTATGACGGATTCCGTCTTGAACACATTTTGAAAGTCAATGCGTGTATATAAATCATTAGCTCCGAGCCAGCTCCCGCTAAGTGAAGTACCATCAAGGGAAAACAACGTTGTATCAATTGCCGACGAATCAGAATCTTCTGCAACAATCGAAACTGAGCCAAGCGAAACACTGCTTAAACTCATCGCCATCGCTGTTGCGAACGACAAAAACCGTTCTTTCAGACTTCGTTTCATATAGTATCCCTTCTTTCATTTTCAGTAGAAACTGCCATTCCAGCCTGTTTCTCTGTGTATGCATTCTATCACATTTTAACATGGCTCGGTTTCAGGAAATGCATAGAACGATACAGTTATAGTATACAACTTTTTTCTTTCATTGTCAAGTGTTTTTTGAGCAATGTGTTGACGATTATAGGAATAAATTACCGTTTTTTTGTGTAAATAGCCAATTAAAATATACTTTTCGTAAATAAAACATACCCAATTTCCAGCATTTTGACAAATAAAAACGCCCCTGCACTGTACATCTTTTACAAAATTCAAAGTGAAAAAATTTTTTTATTTTCCAGAATTATGATAATATCTCACAATATAGCCCATTAAAAAGGCTGTTTTTTTGTGATATTGTCACTTGACAAATCAGGAAGTTTGTTGTATAATAAGTATTAAGAATTAGCACTCATATCATTTGAGTGCTAAAATCATTGAGAAAGAGAGTGTGCAAACTATGGAAACAAAGGCTTTTCAGGCAGAATCCAAAAAACTGCTTGATATGATGATTCATTCAATTTATACACATAAGGAAATTTTCCTCCGTGAACTGATTTCCAATGCTTCTGACGCTATCGACAAATTATATTTCCGTTCCCTGACTGACGATTCCGTCGGCATGAACAGAGATGATTTCAAAATTCGTATTGACCTCGACAAGGACGACAGAACCATCACCATCACTGACAACGGCATTGGCATGACTGCTGAGGAACTCGAAAACAACCTCGGTACAATTGCAAGTTCCGGTTCACTGGCTTTCAAGAATGACAACAAGCTTGGAGAAGACCAGCAGATTATCGGTCAGTTCGGTGTTGGTTTCTATTCTGCGTTCATGGTGGCAAAGCGTGTAACCGTGTATTCAAAGGCATTCGGCACAGAACAGGCGCACAAATGGCAGTCTGAGGGCGTGGAAGGCTACACCATTGAAGAAACTGACGAAATCAAGGACCACGGAACAAAGATTGTATTAGAACTGATGGACGATTCCGAAGAAGAGGGTTATAGTGAATTTCTCGAAAGCTATCGTATTCAGGGACTTGTCAAGAGATATTCCGATTATATCCGTTTCCCCATTCAGATGGAAGTATCTCACCAGCAACTCAAGGACGGTACAGAAAACGAATATGAAACTATCACAACCCTTGATACGCTTAACAGCATGACTCCCCTCTGGAAAAAGAACCGCACGGAATTGACTGATGACGATTACAACACGTTCTATCAGGAAAAATTCGTGGATTATATGCCCCCCATGGCTTACAAGCACGTTCACAATGAGGGTACACCCTCTTATGATGCATTGCTGTATGTTCCGGCAAAAGCTCCTTTTGACTATTACACCAGAGAATATGAAAAGGGCTTGCAGTTGTATGCGAACGGCGTTCTGATTATGGAAAAATGTGC
>DGHF01000088.1:0-1401 GCA_002392545.1 Ruminococcus sp. UBA3855 | reverse complement strand
CATGATTAAGCACGACCGTGACAAGTACGAACAGTTCTTTGAAGCGTTCGGCACACAGCTGAAATATGGCGTTTACAGTGATTACGGTATGCACAAAGAAGATTTGCAGGATTTGTTGTTGTTCCGTTCTTCTCGTGGAGACAAGCCCATCACATTGCAGGAATATGTTGATGCAATGCCCGAAGACCAGAAAGAAATTTATTATGCATCCGGTTCAACCGTGGAGGCAATTTCCGCACTGCCCCAGACAGAAGCCGTTCTTGCAAAGGGTTATGAGATTCTGTATTTCACAGCTCCTGTTGATGAATTCGCTGTCAAGCAAATGATTGCTTACAAAGAAAAGGTTTTCAAGTCTGTTACTGCCAATGACCTCGATTTGAACACCGAAGAGGAAAAAAAGGCTCTTGACGAAAAACAGGAAGAAAACAAGTCTCTCCTTGAAAAAATGGCTTCCGCCCTTGAAGGCAAGGTAGAACGTGTAGTACTTTCCAGCCGTCTGAAAAAACATCCTGCCTGCCTGACCAGTGAGGGAGATTTGACCCTTGAAATGGAAAAAATTCTCAATTCCATGCCGACAGATAAAAAAGTACAGGCAAAGCTCGTCCTTGAAGTCAACCCTGAACACCCTGTATTTGCACATCTGACAGATATGCAGGATACTGCAAAAATCGGCAAATACGCAAAACTGCTCTATAATCAGGCACTTTTGCTGGAGGGTATGCCGATTGAAAATCCGGCTGAATTCTCTGAACTCATCTGTGAATTGATGTAAGCGACAGAAAGGAAGTCTATGTTTGATAAAATTCTACAGTTTTTCGTGAAACTGCTTCCCCCACCGCTGAAAAAGCTCTATGATAAGTTCGAAGAACTAATTATTTATGTATATTATGGTGTGCTGACAACCCTGCTCAATTTGATTGTGCAGGGTATCAGCCAGAAGATTCTTGACCCTTTGAATATTCCGGCGTTGGATATTGCCGGACTTGTCACATGGGATTCCATCAAGGTTAAAACAACCATTGCAACATCTATTGCATGGTTGGTTGCATTGATTTTCGCCTTTTATGTCAATAAAAAATATGTATTCAGGAGTGTGACCACATCCAGACAGCAACTATGGCATGAGGTCTGGACATTTGTTTCCGCCAGAATTGGCTCGTTCCTGCTGGAACAAGTCATTATGAATATCGGTGCAAACTTCTATTCCGAAGACGGTCAAACCGTTACGAATATGCTGATGTACTGGATATTCAAATTCATGGCTCAGGTGGTTGTCACGCTGGCAAACTATTTCTTTAGTAAATTAGTCGTTTTCAAGAAAAAGCAAGAACCAGAAAACAAAATTGAAACAGGAACGGAAACGGAGTAAAGGATATTTATGGTAATCTACGAAAGAACACC
>DGHF01000227.1 GCA_002392545.1 Ruminococcus sp. UBA3855 | reverse complement strand
CACTCTGTGCACCGGAACAGGTTGTTACAGTCGAGATGCCGGAATTCCCTCATCCTTGCTATTCCATGGCAGTCCGTGCAAAGAATCAGGGCGATGAAAGCAAAATTTCCGCAGGTATGCAGAGACTTGTCGAAGAAGACCCCACTCTCACTTATACACAGGACACTGGAACAAAAGAACAGATTCTCAGCGGATTGGGGGAACAGCATCTTGAAATTGCCGTTGCAAAACTTTCCAGCAAGTTCGGCGCAGAGGTCAAACTCTCTGAACCTCAGATTGCTTACCGTGAAACCATCCGCAAGAAGGTAGAGGCAGAGGGCAAACACAAGAAACAATCCGGCGGTCATGGTCAGTATGGACACGTCAAGATTGCATTTGAACCGTGTGTCAGTGATGAACTGATTTTCGAAGAAAAAGTTTTCGGTGGTTCTGTTCCGAAGAACTACTTCCCAGCTGTTGAAAAGGGCTTGCAGGAGTCCGTCAGAAAGGGTGTCCTTGCTGGCTGTCCTGTAGTTGGTGTCAAGGCAATTCTGTTAGACGGTTCTTATCATCCGGTTGACAGTTCCGAAATGGCTTTCAAAATGGCTGCTTCCATCGCTTACAAAGAGGGTATGAAGAACGCTGACCCTGTCATGCTCGAACCCATTGGAACGCTCAACGTTTCCGCACCTGATGACAATACCGGTGACATCATGGGCGAACTCAACAAGCGCAGAGGGCGTGTGCTCGGCATGAATCCCACTGCTGAGGGCGAAACCACCATTACAGCAGAAGTTCCCCTCCGTGAGATGCACGACTTTGCTATGTACCTGAGACAGGTCACAAGAGGTATGGGCAGTTTCACGCTTGAATTCCTGCGTTATGAACCGCTTCCGGCAAATCTGCTTGGTGAGGTTATTGCTTCCATCTCTGCGAATGAATAACGTCTTTTTCGTAATAATACCTTCTATAAAAGGAAAGGGCTGTACTTCGGTACAGTCCTTTCCGCTTTATATAAAAGAAATCCAGCGAGGGACTTCATCAGGGGGAATTTCTTTCATGTCTACGAGTGTGTAATCATTGGTTTCATATTCGCACATCCAATAATGATAGGCATTATCGAAATATTTGTACACTGGCACAAACAGGGATTTGCCATCTTCGGAATACGTCCCATAGACATCCAACGACAAGTAGGAACGTGGGAGCGTGATTCTTTTTGTCTGGGAATATGTTTTCAGCGAAATGATATAGAAATGCTTTCCGTTTTCCAGTGCAAACAATTCTGTTTCGTCTGGGTTCACATCACCAGTATACAAGCAGTGGTAGCCTTTAAGACGGTTCAGAATGTTGCCATTGTGCTTGTCAATGATAATGATACTTCCACCAGTAATTTTAATGGTATGATTTTCTGTGATAATATTGAAAGGGGTATTCCCATCAAAATAGATTGTGCGTTTCCATTTTCCTTCTTGCAAGTCTCTTTTTTCGAGCATATGATTTTCTCCTATGAAAAAAGGAGCAACATTTCAAAAATGCGCTCCTTGCAATTTCTTGATGTATGATTATCTGAAATAGTTACGGACACCGTCGCCATAGAAACTGGTATAACCATGGTCGAATGCGGACGGGTCAGAGAAATACAGGTCAACAGCTGACTTCACCATCGGAGTAACTTTCTTGGAGAATGTTGTCAGATTGACATATGCAGAAGAACCCTCAAACTGGTACTTCTGGCTGATAACACCATAAATGGTATTAGGATAGCTCTTAGATGCAACACGATTCATAATTACTTCTACAACTTTAGCCTTTTCAGTTTCGCTGATATTGTCACAACCTGCCTCATTGGCTACACAGTTACAAATCAGAATATATTCAGCTTCTGTAATCGGAATATCTGCAGAAACGGAATTGGCAACGGTCTCTTCGATTTCCTGAATTTCGGGAATTTCAAAGATAATCGGGTCAGCAGTTTCTACAAAAGCATCTTCATTGTTTTCGGAAAAGTCAACAACAGGTGCAGGAGGAGTTTCCAGCTCGTTGACAGTGGATGCCTGCTCAACGACAGGGGCGGAATAATTGATTTCCTCAAACTCTTCTGCGGGCTTCTCAACCACAACAGGAGCTACCTCTGCTGTGATGATGGGGGCTACCTGAAAAGTAGAAACGACAGGTTCAGCAGTTTCTACAGCAGGGGTTGTTTCCTTAATAATTTCAACAGGCTTCCCAAGTTCAACCTGCTTCGGAGCAGGAGACTCTACTACTGTGGGAGCTTGTGTCTCTACAACTGTTTCTTCAACGGTTTCTGCAACAACAGGAGCTGTCTCAACAGTCTTCTTCTCTGCAACAGAAACGGTTTTAGTGGTCTTGACCGGAACTTCAGCGGTCAGAATCTCTTTTGTTTCGTAATCATTTTCGTTATAATAAAATACATCTACTAATTCAGCAGAACTTTCATCAAGGGTTACAGTAGCAGCTTCAACTACAAAATATCCTCCGAAAAGGAAGGATGTAATCATTCCACAAACAATCGCTGCATTCTTTGCCTTTTTCATCAACTCAATTCCTTTCAATCAAAACTTGTCACGAACACTGGTAAATTCAGGAAACTCATCTTGTTTCCGAACTGTGATTATCATATCACATTTTCAATCAAAATGCAATCTTTTCCAGAACAAATCAATTTTTTGCATAAAAACTTGTCCAGAATCTGCTGTTACATTCGTCAATTTGCACATAATTTTTACAAACATTAGTTTTATTTGATGCAAACAAAAATTCGATTCATTTCAATTCAGAATCCAAAAATGACAGGCTGGTAACAATCCAATCAGAAAAGTTACCCCTCTTTGGTTCACCTGCACAGTATCAACAGGATGTTTTTGTTGCTTTTTGCTAATGGAAAGGGAAATTTTTCAAAAAAGGTAACATTTCAGCAAAAGGGGGGCTTTTGTGCATCTTGACAAATATTTGAAAAGCTGGTATAATAGAAAATGGTTTTTCCAGACAAGACCGCTGTATCAAAAAAACAGGGTGGTGCATGGGGCAATGCCGTAATGTATACCGCTGGTTCAACCGCTGATAATAAAGACGTATTGCACGCCTATTATCATGGATTTCATAGCGTCACAGCTAGAATTCCACATCATCGTCATGTATTGTCGGTTCAAATCCGACCTATCATTTTTGATAGTAGTCTAATTGGTAAGACAGTGACTCCTTTTACGTTGGTTCGAATCCAACCTATCATTAGCGATAGTAGTCCAGTGGTTAAGACAACAGCTCTATCAAGCTGAAAATTTTAGCCTTCCAAGCTAAACACACAAAAAGTACCATGTTCGTTTCTGAATTCGTTCAGAAAGCAGTCCCCTGACCTTGCCGGAGGGGGATACCGCCTTGATGACATTTCAGTCAAAACTTAGCAGATGGCGAAGGTTTCCGCTGATTTGTCTGCATTGCTGAACCTGTCCGCCGTTACCGGACTGTCAGAATGTGGGAAACGCCACTCACATCCCATTATGAGGGATTGCTATATATAACCCATCTCTTTTTTGAAAAGGGGGAATTTTTTTGAAGATTGTGGTCAACGCACAGGAGAGAGCTTTTCTGTTTCAGAAGGGCAAATTCGTGAAAATGCTGGAGTCCGGAGAATATCATTTCTGGACGAATAACGTCCATGTGCAGAGATGTACACTCGTTGCACCGTTGCATAAGTCGTTCAGTCCGGTAGAGTTGGCATTGTTTCAGCAGGACAGCAATTTCACGTCACAGATTATTACACAGGAAGTACCAGACGGCATGATTGCCCTGCATTACATTGACGGTCGTTTCGTTGAGGGGATGCCGGCAGGAAAATATACTTACTGGAATATTGTACAAAAACATACTTTCAAACTGTACGACATCACCAAACCTGAAGTGCAGGAAGATATTCCCATTGCCATCCGTGAAAAGCTCCGTGTCGGAGGTCTGGCGGTTAGTTTTGAAGTCGCTGATACACAAAAGGGCTTGCTTTTTTATAACGGCGAATTTCAAAGAATGGTGGATGCCGGAAGATATTTCTTTTGGGGGAATAACGGCATTCAGGTGAAAATGCAGTTTGTGAAAACCAGAAAGCAGGAATTGCTGTTGTCTGGTCAGGAAATTTTGACAAAGGATAAAGTTGGTATCCGCCTGAATTTCGTCTGTGACTATCGTTTCACGGACTGCCTGAAAGCTTATCAGGAAATTGACGATGTGGAAAATCAATTTCGTACGGCTGTACAACTGACCGTGAGGGACTATGTTTCCGGCTTGACACTGGATGAACTGCTGTTACAGCGTGAATCCATTGCAGACGAACTCCTGAAAAGACTTGTTCCAAAGGCTAAGGAAATGTATATTGAGGTCTCTGATGCAGGTATCAGGGACGTGATTCTTCCAGGGGAAATCAGGGATATTATGAACACGGTTCTGATTGCGGAAAAGAAGGCTCAGGCGAATGTCATCACTCGCAGAGAGGAAGTCGCTTCCACTCGTTCCCTCCTCAATACTGCCAAGCTCATGGACGAAAACAAGACCCTTTACAAGCTCAAAGAATTGGAATACCTTGAGCGCATCTGTGAGAATGTAGGGGACATTTCTGTTTCTGGCGGTGGCGATTTGCTGGAAAGTCTGCGTGAACTGCTCCGACCGAAAGATTGACAAAAAAAAGCACTCCCATGGGGTGCTTTTTCATGTGTTTTCGTCTGTGGTTTCGCTTTCGGAGGGTGGCTCTGTGGAAGGGGCTTCCTTTGTGTAGTCGGGGGAAGTATAAACAAATTCGTCGAATAATTTATTGCTGACAGTGTTATCAAAACCCCATACACTATGATATTTCAAAGTCTGAAAGGGCTGTGTTTCACGTTCGCCACGGAGTTTATGCACGGTGCTGATACGCTGTGCAAGAATGGGGTCTTCGGTAGTTTCGGGGGCTTCCTCTTCACCCATCTGGAGAAGTGCGACCAGTTCAGCGGAATTTTGTGCAATGGTGATAGTTTTATTTTTGGGAGTGATTCCGTAGATAATGCCGGAATGGGTATCGTCTGTGCCATCCATGAAAAGGGCGAAGGCGTCATATTCTGCAAGGGCGGTATTCAGTTCGGGAGCGATTCCCTGCGTAGCAGAAAAATGTTTCCATTCTGCGTTTCCGTCTGCATCGACTGAGCGATAAGCGGAAATCATGCCAATGATTTGATTTCCGGAGGCAATGACAGGAAACTGCCATGTTTCGCCGGCTTCCACATCAAAGCCGTCAACGCCGTTATGTACAACAACAAGCCGGAACGGCTTTCCGATGGCATAGCCCTCCGGTGCTCCGCTGACGAGGTTCAGGGGGTTATCAGGTGAAACAATCATGTTGACACAATCTGAAAATTCAAAATTACTCAAAAGAGAAGCGTATTCTATGGAAATGGTGCTTTCTTCCTGCGTGACTTCCTGCGTTTCGGGTGGTTCAGTGGGGGAAATATCGGTTTCGGGGGCAGTTCCCTGTATGGAGACCGCCGGCGGAAGTGTTTCAACAATAATCTGCTCTTCGCTTTCAGCGCATCCCATCAGGCAGACGGAAAGCAAACAGGCAGAAATTATCATATATTTTACATCTTTTCTCATAAGTATCTCCTTTCACCCCTATTATAGCACCTTTCGCCTTTATCGTCAAGACTTTTAACCGAATTGTAATAATGTGAAGAAAGGGATACAATCTGATGTTGTGGTAATAATGAATAAAAATAAAACTTGAAATTTGGTGAAATTTTACATAGCAATTATTGAGGGAATATGTTATAATTATCTCGTAAATCGTTTATGCCGAATTTCCATAAAAGAAAGGTTAGGAAGATGATGAAGAAGAATTTCAAGAAAAGTATTGCCGGACTGCTTGCTGCTTTGACGTGCATTTCCGGTATGAGCGCATTTTCTGTCATTGCTGAGGAAGAAGCGGGAACGGACGATTCCCCTGTCCTTGCATTGGGTACACATGAAGTCGAGACCATGGAGGGGGTTGACCAGATTTGGACTTCCATTTATGAAAACCAGATTCCAGGTTATTCCGGTGAGGGTTTCGCTTATCTGACATCAAGCCCAATTTCTTTCAAGATTGAAGTGGATGAGGAGGCAATGTACCAAATTGATGTTCGTGCAGCGCAGATTCTCGACAAGGGCGGAAGATTGCAGACCATTTCCATCAATGGCATTGACTACACCTACAATATGCCATATCTCGACAAATGGACAGAAGTAACATTTGGTGTATTCCGTCTGAAAAAGGGAGTCAATGAAATTGTCCTCAAACCGCAGTACGGTTATGGTGCTTATGATACTATCACCGTTCAGAAAGCTGTTCTTCCCGAAGTCACAGGCGATTCTGTACCGTGTGACCCTGATGCAACCCCTGAAACAAAATCCCTGATGAAATATCTTTCCTCCGTTTACGGAAAGCATATCCTCACAGGACAGCAGGAAATCTATGGTGGCGGTCACGGTGTGCAGACTAATATTCGCTATGATGCCCAGAACGACCAGTGCATTGATGAGAATGGAAAAGTTTATACTATCATCGAAGGCGATTACGGCGAAGATGACCAAGGCAACAAGTTCCCGTGGCATTGCACTGATGAAACCGGAATTGACTATGTTTATAATACACAAAATCATGTTTATGGTTATAATGACTATGACCAGGAATGCAATTACCTCTATGATTTGACAGGGGAGTACCCTGCAATCCGTGGCTTTGACCTGAACTGCCATAACCCCGGATTTGCGTGGGAAGACGGTGTTTCTGACCGTATGATTAAATGGGCTAAGGAAAAGAATGGTATTGTTACCATCTCTTGGCATTGTACTGTCCCCACATCTATGGACGATTTCGAAATTGATGAAGAGGGCAATATTACTAAGATTTCCAACGACTGGCAGAAATTCACCTACAGCAATAAAACCGATTTCGTGACTGCAAATGTTATGGTAGAAGGCACAAAGGAAAATGTTTTCTATAATGAGGCTATCAAGCTGGCGGCTGCTGAACTCCAGAAATTACAGGATGCCGGTGTTCCGGTTATCCTGCGTCCGCTCCATGAAGCAGAAGGCAACCCCGGACAGAACGCTGACGGCTCTGGTTCTTGGTTCTGGTGGGGCAAGGAAGGCGCAGAAACTTACAAACAGCTCTGGAAATATCTGTATGACAAGCTGACAAATGAATATGGTCTTCACAATCTCATCTGGGAACAGAATCTGTATGCATGGTCGGATGAATCCGCTCTCTGGTATGCTGGTGATGAGTATGTTGATATTGTCGGCTTCGATAAGTACAATACACAGTATAACCGCCATGACGGCAACACCACAGGTCCTAACGAAGATGCAGAAAGCAAGATTTTCTGGTCTTTGGTGGATTATGTCGATAATAAGAAAATGGTTTCCATGCCTGAAAATGACTCCATTCCCAGCATTGACAATATGGTAATTGAACAGGCAAAGTGGCTCTATTTCTGCACATGGTATGATGAAACCAGCTCCCCGAAATTCATTTCCGGTGAAGAGTATCAGAACCCCGAAACTGTCAAGAATATCTATCAGAGTGAATATGCAATCACATTGTCTGAACTCCCTGCAAATCTCTATAGTGACGGCGGTTCGGATGAACCCACTCCCACAGAACCCACTCCGACAGAAGAGAATCCTTCTGGTGATGTTACCTATGGCGATGTAGACGGCGATGGAGATATTGATATTGTTGACGTTCTTACACTGAATCAGTGTCTCCTTGGTGTGGATGATGTTGAGAAAATCAATACAAAGAATGCAGATGTTGACAATAACGGCATTCTTGAGGATGCTGATGCAATGAACATTCTGAAATCTCTTGTCAATCTGGTAAAATTGCCTGTCAAGTAATTTCATTTCCGCAAAATGACACAAACCGCCTGAATGCAATGATATTCGGGCGGTTTTTCCATTGTGGGAAATGAATGGATTTGGAAAGACCAATGCCCTGATTATTTACTATATCTGTTTTTGATTTCGTTGGTTGTATTGTGAATTTAAACAAAAAAATTACATCACTATTGACATTTTCACGATTTTATGATACCATTACAACATATAAAGGTTTTGTATATTGTTGATTTTTTCATAAAATAACGAATGCAGGTGAGGAAGAGAATGAAGGTTTGTTTGGTTGGTTCAAGTGGCGGACATCTGACACATTTGTACATGTTGAAGCCGTTCTGGGAGAATAAAGAACGGTTCTGGGTGACATTTGACAAAGAGGATGCAAGAAGTATTTTAAAGGGGGAAAAAGTATATCCCTGTTATTTTCCGACGAACCGGAATTTATGGAATTTGCTCCGGAATACGGTTCTTGCAGTGAAAGTATTACATAAGGAAAAACCGGATTTGATTATTTCTTCTGGTGCAGCGGTTGCTGTGCCGTTTTTCTGGCTGGGGAAATTGCAGGGCGCAAAGCTGATTTATATTGAGGTATTTGACCGCATTGATAAACCCACAATGACCGGAAAAATGGTTTATCCGATTGTTGACAAGTTTATTGTGGAGTGGGAAGAAATGAAAAAAGTTTACCCGAAGGCTGTCAATTTCGGGAGTATTTTCTGACAAATTTTGGCGATAGCATCACAAAGAATTGCTGATTTGAGGAGGAAATAAATGATTTTTGTAACAGTGGGCACACATGAACAGCCTTTCAATCGTCTGGTTCAGAAAATTGATGAACTTTTCGAAGAGGGAAGTATTCAGGAAGAAGTCATTATTCAGACAGGTTTTTCGACATATGAACCGAAGCACTGCAAATGGCAGAAATTATTCCCTTATCAGGAAATGATACAGCATGTCGCAGATGCACGGATTGTCATTACTCATGGAGGACCTTCAAGTTTTATTATGCCGTTGCAGGTCGGGAAAATTCCGATTGTTGTACCTCGGAAGAAACAGTTTGATGAGCACGTCAATGATCATCAGGTTGATTTTTCGAAGGCAGTAGCGGAACGGCAGGGGAATATTATTGTTGTGGAAGATGTGGAGGAACTGAAAAAAGTCCTGCAAGATTATGACAGTATCATTCGGGCAATGCCGGCATCTTTGCAAAGCAATAATGCAGTTTTCAATCAGAAACTTGAAAAAATGGTTCAGGAAATGTTTTCCTAACGGTTTTTCAGTTGTGATAAAAGAGAGGAAGGGACAGAATGCAGACATTACGCACATTACAGCTTTGTATTCTGGATATTGCACTGGAATTCAAGCGGATTTGTGACAAGCATCATATTGATTATTTTTTAATAGGCGGAACGCTTCTTGGTGCGGTTCGTCACAAAGGGTTCATTCCGTGGGATGATGATATGGATGTTGGAATGACACGCCGTAACTATGAAAAATTTATTCGGATTGCGCCCAAAGAACTGGACAAGCGTTTCTTTCTCCAGACCGCCGGAACAGATGCTTCCTTTGCGCATGGGTTTGCCAAAATTCGGCTGAATGGTACAATCCTCATGGAAGACTATACCGAACATTCCGCACAGCATAACGGTGTATTTCTGGATGTTTTCCCTTATGACGAAATGCCGGATAATTCATTCATGCTGAAATGTCAGTATCTGCATTTCAAGTGCCTGAAATGGGCGGCAATGGGAAAGACAGATTATGAATTTGTGGAGAAGAAAAAGAAATACTTTGCTGCGGTTATGAGTAAAGTTTTCTTCTTCTATTCGAAAAATCAATGTATTGACCGCATGAAAGCAATCTGCATGAAACACGGCGGTGAAAAGACGGAAAATATTATCAACTGGTTCGGGGCTTATAAATACAGTGAATACATGAGTACCCAATGTGCAGAAAAATTGATTACGATGGACTTCGAGGGGCATCCGTTCAAAGTACCGGCGGATTATGACAATCTCCTCAGGAATATGTATGGCGATTATATGAAACTCCCCCCAGTGGAAAAAAGAGGAAATCAACATGCCATGATTAAAATGGAGCTTGGGGATTATCAGGTACAAAGTAAAGATTGAGAGATGGAGGATTTTTTGAGATGGAACAGACTGGAAAGGAAAAGGCTGTCGTTGTCGGTGGTGGAAATGGCATAGGTCTGGCAATTGCCGGAACATTGACGGAACAGGGGTATTTTGTGACGGTTGTTGACCGTGCAGAACCTGAACAGGGAACATTAAAGCAGGGAATGTATGAATATCTTCCCTGTGATTTGTTGTATCCTGACGAAAAATTGTTTGAACAGCTGGCAGAAGACAAGACCGTCAATTGTCTGATGATTACCGCCGGAATTGGAAGAGTCGCAGATTTTCAATATCTTCACAATGCAGAAATCAAGAACACCATGAATATCAATGCCACTGCCTTGATGCAGATTATCCGCATTTTCTATGACAGAATCAAAAACCCTGAGCCGTTTTTCTGTGGTGTGATGGGTTCGATTGCAGGGCTGGTAAGTTCTCCGATGTTTTCAGTTTATGCAGCTTCCAAGGCGGCTGTGTGCCGTTTTACGGAAAGCCTGAATATTGAATTAGAGGCTTCCGGCACAGATAACAGAATTTTGAATGTTTCCCCTGGTTCTATTAAAGGTACGTCATTTAACGGCGGTAAGACGGAATTGTCACAGGTTTCCGCTTTGGCTGAGGAAATCTGTCAGCGGATGATGCAGAGAGAAACGCTTTTCATTCCGCAGTATGAGGAAATTTTCAAGGGTGTTATCGAACGTTATCAGAAAGATGCACATGAATACGGAATGCACAGCTATGAATATAAAAAAGAATCCGGTCGGTGTGTACAGGAACAGAAAGTACGCATTGGCTATCTCTCCGGCACATTTGATTTATTCCATGTCGGTCATCTGAATCTCCTGAAACGTGCAAAGGCGCAGTGTGATTATCTGATTGTAGGCGTTCACCCCAATGCCAAGCACAAGAACAAGGAAACTTTCATTTCTCTGGAAGAAAGAAAGGCAATTGTCGGGGCTTGTAAATATGTTGACCGTGTAGTAGATTCCTGTCAGGAAGACAGTGATGCATGGGATTTGTATCATTATAACCGCCTTTTCGTGGGAAGCGATTACAAGGGGACAGAACGTTTCCTCCGTTATGAGGAATATTTCAAGGACAAGGGCGTTGAAATTGTTTATTTTCCCTATACGCAGGGGACAAGCAGTACACAGCTTAGAAATGCAGTAGCAGGAGCGTGAGAAAATGCTGAGTAATGTTCGTTTAAAAAAATTCCTGAAAACAGTTGTTTTCAAACCGTTGACCGTTGTCAACAAGATGATTCCGAAACGTGATGATTATATTGTACTGTATATTGCATCCATGGGAATCCGCCATAGCCTGAAACCACTTTTAGACTATCTGATTGAAAACGGCTATAATAAAAAGTATCATATTATTTGTGGCATTGAAGATATGAAATACAAGGGCAAAGATTTTGAAAATGTTACCTATATGACCAAACCACAGGCAATGCGGTATTTTCTCCGTGCAAAGCATGTCTATTATACCGCCGGACAGATTCCCATTAAGCCCTCAAAACAGCAGAGGGTCATTCACCTGACACATGGAGCAGTTTATTACAAAGCCATGGGCGCAATGAGTCCCATCAATAACGGGGATGAATTTTTCTTTAATTATATCATCACCACAAGCGAATATTACCGCCCCATTCTTGCAAAGTCCTATCTTTGCAGTGAGGATAATGTGGCTATCTGCAATGAGCCTGTCACGGATATGTTCTACCGGAAGGACACTCCGAAATATGATTTCGGCAATGTCTCCAAAGTGCTGGTCTGGATTCCCACTTTCCGGCAGTCGGATTCCCTCGGATATAATAATTCCAGTGCTGACAAGGCATTGCTGATTTTTGATGAATCAGACTATTCCGCCTTGAATGATTATCTCAAAGAAAGAAATATGATTCTGATTGTCAAACTCCATCCGGCGCAGAATATCTCCAATTATCATCTGGAATCTTTCTCCAATTTACAAATTTATACACATGGGAAGTTTATCAGGAAGGGCTATGAAATTTATAACCTGATGAAGCAGTCAGATGCATTGATTGGGGATTATTCGTCAGCATCCTTGCAATATCTGCTGTTGAATCGTCCGGTTTCGTTTGTCGTTCCAGATTTGGAAGATTATCAGGAGCACAGGGGCTTTATCTACGAAAACCCATTGGACTTCATGCCTGGTCATATCATCCGGACAAAGGAGCAGTTTTATCAGTTCATTGACGATATGGCAGAGGGAAAAGACCCCTATCGGGAACAAAGAGAAAAAGTGCGTGATTTGGCGCATAAATATCAGGATGGAAACGCCTGCAAACGTGTTTTGGAGCTGGGCGAAGTGAAGCTGTAATCTGTTCCGTGACAGGATAAAGGAGTAAACTGATGAAAAAAGTATTGATTGTTATTACAACAGCTTTTGTAGAATATGGCGGTCTGACAACTGTTGTTATGAATTATCTGCGGTTTATGGACAAGAAGGGATTAAAAATTGATGTTGCTTCCACAAATTCAGCTCCTCAGAAACTGGCGGATGAAATCAAGGTTATGGGTGGAAAGTATTATTCTCTTGGAAAAAGAAAAAAAATTCCGGCTTACTGTAATAATCTGAAAAAACTTTTGAAGGAACAGAATTATGATGTTGTTCATGTACATGGAAACAGTGCTACAATGTCCTTGGAACTGGCAATAGCCAAAGCCTGTAAGATTCCTGTCAGAATTGCGCATGTACATAACAGCAGAAGCAATTACCCGACATTGAACAGGATTCTTTCTCCTGTTTTCAAGGGATTATACACAGATGCAATTGCAGTGTCAAAATTATCGGGGGACTGGCTGTATGGACAGAATCAGTATACCATTTTCAACAATGCAATTGATTTGAATAAATATTGTTTCAATGCCTCTGTCCGTGAGGAGCTGAAAAAAACATGGAAACTCACAGGGAAAAGAGTTATCGGAACAGTTGGAAAACTCAATCCCCAGAAAAATCAGACGTTTTTACTGGATATTTTTTCTGAAATCGCCAAACAAACGGATGATACTGTACTGATGATTGTCGGGGGCGGTGCGTTGGAAAAAGAACTGAAAGAAAAGGCTGTTT
>DGHF01000016.1 GCA_002392545.1 Ruminococcus sp. UBA3855 | reverse complement strand
GATAGATAAGGTATAACAGAGAAAATGGGGTGGAGAGCATGTTGAGAAAAGAAGAAAAGAACACAAAATCCAGAGCAAAGGTAACAGAAACAGAGGAACATCAGCATGCACTTTTATTTTACCATAAACACTTTTTCTATTTTATCACACTTCCATTGGTAATTCAACCACACAGGTAGCAAATTTTTTTATGTAATCTTTCAAGAAATAAATCTGATACGGGTGAAAATGCCTGATGTTTTTTCCATATCAAATCAAGTCCAGAGGTCATTTTCGGCACGAGCGGACGGAAACAGAGGTCACTGTTACTGCTGATATTTGCAATCCCGTCAATGCTGACAGCATACCCGACACCAGATTTTACCATAAGAGCAGCATTATAAATTAAATTAAAAGTTGTGACGATATTCAGCCTGTCAAAATCTTCTCCGAACCAGTCTATCAAGGCATTTCCTGCACTTTTTGTCATAAGTACCTGCCGTGACATGATAAGCGGAAGAGAAAGTAAATCATTTTTTGAAATTTCTTTCTTCTGAGCAAGTGCGGAATCTTTCCGCATGACAACTCCCCATATATCCTCAGCAGGCAGATGCAGACAATCATATTTTGTCAAATCGGCAGGCTGAACCAGTATTCCGAAATCAAGCAGACCTTTGTCAAGCCGTTCTGTCACATCAGCTTCATTTCCGCTGTACAGATGACAGCAAATATCAGGATATTCTTTTCTGATTTCTGCGATAATATCTGCAATCAGACTGACTGTAGGCGTTTCACCGCTTCCAATATAAATATCTCCTGTAATTGTCCCACTCATAGACAAAAATTCAGCAGAAGTCTTATCCACCATAGAAATAATTTCTTCGGCTCTCTGACGAAAAATAAAGCCTTCCTGCGTTAATTTCATGCTGTGACTGCTTCTTATGAAAAGTTTCTGTCTTAATTCTTCTTCTAAATCTTTGATTTGCCTTGAAAGCGTGGGCTGTGTAATGTGAAGCTGTTCTGCCGCTGCTGTAATGCTTCCCTTTTCTGCAATTGTCAGAAAATAGCGTAATACCCGAATTTCCATAACATAACCTCCATAAATATGATAGTTCTATTATAACATTCTGTGATATGCCTGTCAAGCATATCATAATTTGCTTATAAAGTATTTGCTATTCCTCTTGATTTGTGATATAATAGAATAAAGATGAAACGATAATTTTTTTAATTCAAGGAGGAATCATCATGAAAAATGAAATGCTGACACTGTCATCGGAATGGGACAAGACTTTTCCGAAATCTGACAAAGTGAATCACAAAAAAGTAACGTTTCATAATCGTTACGGAATCACACTCGCTGCTGATATGTACATTCCGAACAATGCAGAAAGCAAACTCCCTGCAATTGCAGTTTGCGGTCCGTTTGGAGCAGTCAAGGAACAGTGCAGCGGTCTGTATGCGCAGACACTTGCTGAACGTGGATTTCTGACAATCGCATTTGACCCCTCTTTTACAGGTGAAAGCGGAGGTCAGCCGAGATATATGGCATCTCCGGACATCAACACGGAAGATTTTCAGGCGGCTGTGGATTTCCTTTCTGTACAGGAAAATGTGGATTCTGAAAGAATCGGCATTTTAGGAATTTGCGGATGGGGCGGACTTTCTATCAATGCGGCATCTCTGGATACCCGTATCAAGGCGACTGTTGCCGTAACAATGTACGACATGGCTCGTGTCAATGCAAAGGGTTATTTTGATTCAGAGGACAGCGAAGAAAAGCGTTTTACACTGAAACAGAAACTCAATGCACAACGTACAGCAGATTACAAATCCGGCGAATATGTTCTCGGCGGCGGTGTGGTTGACCCCCTGCCGGAAGATGCACCGTTTTTTGTAAAAGATTATTATGACTATTACAAGACGAAAAGAGGATATCACGCACGTTCCCTCAATTCTAATGGTGGCTGGAATGTTATCGGCTGTATGTCGTTTATGAATCAGCCTATTAACACTTACAGCAATGAAATCAGAAGTGCAGTGCTTATTATTCATGGTGAAAAGGCACATTCCTGCTATTTCAGCAGAGATGCCTATACAGCTATGACAACTGACAGCAAATATACTGATAACAAAGAGCTTATGATTATTCCTGATGCTGTGCATACAGATTTGTATGATGGCGGAGATAAAAATTATATTCCATTTGATAAAATTGAAGCATTCTATCATGAATATCTGAAATAATCACTTTATGTAGGTATCTTTATGAACAGATTTCTTGCAGTTTGTGGTTTTGTTGCAATAACTTTGTCTGCTTTTTTTCTCAGCGGAGCAGGCACAGTAACTGAAAATACAGAAACTATTTATCAATATACACTTCAGGATTTGCGAAATTTACGGGATTTTCTTCTTGCAAGACCCCTAGCAGAAGACTTGACAAACAAGCAGTATGACTTGAAACAAGAAAATGTTATCATATTACAATACTATCAAAAAGCCGTCAGTTTAGAATTGACGGCTTTTTTGTACATGGTGCTGATTCTGACAGAAATGTCATGAAAATGATTGACACATTTCACAAAATATGCTATAATAAAGACGGCACAATCTCTGTTTACCTGACAAAAGGGAAAATTTTAAAAGAATCCTAACAATTTGGAATAGTCAGGGAATTTTTTACCATCAATAAGAAAGGAGAAGACTGTCAAATTATTGATTTATGACAGCATCAGAAAATGATATGATGACCATTCATTCTAGTTCTTCCAAACGTGAAGAAGCCATTAGCCGAACGGAGAAAGAAATTGCTTGTATCCGTGCACTGATAGACCCAAAGTATCAGGAATTGCTCGGAACATCAAGGAGAAACAAGCTCAGAACAATGCTCAACAAGCTGGAAATTCTTCAAAATAAACTGAAAGAAAATTTGTTTGAAGTTTCGATTGTCGGATTGGAGAAAGCCGGAAAGAGCACGTTTGCCAATGCTTACATGGAAATTGATATTCTCCCCACAAAAGATGAACGCTGTACCTATACCGCAACAAGTATTTGCTACGGAAGTGAGGACAGTGCTCAGGTAACGTTATACTCTGAACAGGAATTCAATGATGAATTTTTTGCAAAGGTTTCCAAGCTGAATATTCCGCTTTCTGATATGCCCACAGACTGGCATCAATGGACAAAGAACCTGCTTGAAGATGTAATTGCTACCCTTCCGCCCCTTTCCGCAGAGGAAAAGAATTTACAGCGAGATTTGGAAGAAATTCTTGAAAATCGTGATATGCTCTCTTCTCTGCTGGATGAACAGGTGAGAGAGTTTTCCGGTGCGGAGCTGGAATCAGAAATTAAATCCTACATTGAAGACCCCTCTAAGGCTCTGGCAGTCAAAAAAATTGTCATCCGTTCCAAAAAACTCGCAAAGAATCAAATTATCTATGATGTTCCGGGGTTTGATTCTCCCACGGAACTTCATAAACAGCAGACAAGGGAATGGATGAAAAAATCTGATGCTGTTATTTTGATTGTGAATGCTGACAGACCTAGTTTCAATGATTCCTTGGTTCAGTTTTTTGGAACAATCGACAAGGACGAAGACGGCATTGACATTGGAGAAAAAGTATTCATTTTCGCAAACCGTGCTGATGTGGCAACCACCCTGCAAGCCAACCTCGAAAAAATCCAAAATGAACTTGTCCGTTATGACGTAATTCCCAAAAATCTTGTGGCGAAACGCCTTTTTGCCGGTTCTGCAAAGGCGGAGCTAGATTTAAAAAAGGGAATTACTACTTGCATGGATATGCTTCGGCGAAATGGATTGTCCGGAGATGAAGTCGAAAGGATAAGGCATGAACTTGAAAATTACAATAATACAACCCGTGTCACCGTCATGAACCGCAGAATTCACCACATCCGTCAGCAGATTTTGGAATTGCTGGAAGAAATTCAGAAAGAAAATCAGGTTCAGGATGAAAATTCCCTTGACCGTGAAATCAAGTATCAAGCTGATAATCTCCTGATGACCGCAAAAGACAGGATTATTGACATTCTCACGACCTATTATAATGAAACTGAATTGAAATATCAGGGAGACAGACCTATCACACAAAAAATGCGTGAATGTATTACGAATTTAATTGACCCCTCTGTCTGCCAGATTACAGAAGAAGAACTCCGCCGTGCAAAAAATCAGGAAATCACCGAAAGCGGAACTATCCGGAATGCGGAATATACTGTCCGTGGTGAAAAATATGTATCCTTGTATAATGAATTCATCAAGCATGTTGTCAACCTTGCAGTTGATGAATATTATGAGAGTGAACAGGCTCTTGTAACGTCATTTGAGAAGGGGCTGGGAATTTCAACTTCTCATCCGTATTATGAACAGCTGGAAAAAGCCATTAAACAATATATTACTAATAAATTCGAAAATTTCGCACCGGAAGGATATTACAACAGCTTGATTCGCCGTTATTCCGGAAATTTGTTTTTGATTCTCATTCGTCAGCCGTTCACCGAAGAATCACGTTTTGACTTATTTGAGGAAGAACGCCCGAATTTTTACAGTATTTCTCTTTTCGGTTCGAAAGAAGCCTTGTCAATCCGTCCGGATGCACAGCCCATGCATGCACAGATTCTCTATCATGAACAATCAGGCGACATGAAGAGAAAAGAAACTGTTTCTTGCGGTGAAAGGCTGATACTCCTCGCAGAAAACCGCATTCATGGAATTATTCCGGAAAATTCAGAATTGTACAATCTTCTCATGCAACTTGCAGAAAATCAGAAGTCTGATGCTGAAACAATTCTCTCCACAATTCTTTCTGATTTGCGCTCAAGAGATATTCGTGAGGACGGTCTTCCCCTCTTTGCAGTTGTTCCCAATCCGCTGGAAGAAGAACTTCTGCACCGCCTCCGCATGGAAATCAGCCTCCCCACACAGGAAATTCAGCAAGTTTCACTGACCACAAAAGAATATTACCTGAATTACTTTACTGCTTATAAAAAACAGCATAATAAAGGGACTGGCATTAGTGCAGGAGGTTTTCAGACTGCTGCCAGAATGATTGGTGAAGAATTCAGGGAAGATGTAGAAATTCTGAGGGAAATTCTGAATCATCAGGTCATGAATGCAATTGCCATTGAAGTGCCTTTTCTGGATTTGGTAGAACAGAATGTTACTACTTTGAAAAAGAGTGTACAGTCTTCTGATTTCATGGGCTTTATCCGTGATAATGAAGAAATGATTCTGTCAGAAGAATACGAACGTCTTCACGCAGAAAACGAAATCAAGCAGAAACGTGCGGAAATTCTTCATGAAATCGAAAGCATCATTGAAACAGAAAGAGAGGAAGCTTAATCATGGGAATTTTGAAACAGGGTATGAAAATTAACCTCGAAGACGGTCGGGGCAGTGTCGAAATTGTCCGCAAACTCGGCGAAGGCGGTCAGGGGTATGTGTATATTGTGAATTATAACGGCAGACAGATGGCTTTGAAATGGTACAAAAAAGGGGCTTTGAAAAATCCTGATGCATTCCGGAAAAATCTGGTGAATAATATTCGTCAGGGTGCGCCTACCAATAATTTTCTCTGGCCCTTGGCAATTACACAGCAGTATGATGAATCATTTGGGTATGTGATGTATCTCCGCCCTCAGGGATATTATGAATTTTCTGATTTCCTGATTGGGAAACAGGAATTTATTTCCGTTGACAATATGCTGAAAGCGGCTATCAACATTGTGGATAGCTTCAGAACATTGCATAACAGAGGGTTTTCCTATCAGGATTTGAACGACGGAAACTTTTTCATGAATCCCGAAACTGGTGATGTCCTCATCTGCGACAATGACAATGTTTCACAGTTCGGGGAACAGTCGGGAATTGCTGGAAAATGCCGTTATATGTCGCCTTCTGTTGTTGTGGGGAGAAAAGCACCTGATAAACGTACTGACCAGTTTTCCCTTGCAGTTGTGCTGTTCCTCCTGTTGATACGGAATCACCCGCTGGAGGGAAAAATGATACAGAGTAAATCCGTGATGACCGAACAGCGTCAGAAACATTACTACGGAGAAGCACCGGTATTCATTGCTGACCCTGCGGATGCTTCCAATCGTCCTGTACAGGGAGTGAATAACAATTTCATTCGCAGATGGCCGCAGATGCCGGAATATATCCGGAATGCGTTTATCCGTTCTTTCAGTCATGAAGTCATGTGTGAAGATAAAATGGGCGTGACTGAAAAAGAATGGCTGAAGGCGTTGCTTCGTTTCCGTACAGAGGTGGTGGAATGCCCTCTCTGCGGTCGGGAGACACGTTATTATCAGGAGGGTATGCCCTGCATCTGTTGCAAACAGCCTATTCCGCATTACGGCTGGTTTAAGACTCCGTATTATACTATTCCGATTTTCTCCAAAATGGAAATCGTGGAGGCTTATATTACCGATTGTTATGACAGAAACGAAAGCAGTCATACTGTTGGTGTCATTCTGTTTAATAAGACACGTACAAAAGTTGCTCTTAAAAACAAAGAAGATGTGCCGTGGAAATTCGGGAATGTGGAAGTTCCGTCAGGGGAACGCTGTCTGATTTCACGTGGCATGAAACTGCCACTCAAAAATGAAATTATTGAAATTTTGTAATCATTTCGGGCTGCTGTCCAAAAAACAGCAGCCCTCATCCCTACCACAGGAGGATATGAACCATGTTGAATAATTTTAGTTTTCTGGGAAATGCTGATGCAATCCCCAAAAGAATCTGTCCGATTTTTTTACTGATTGATACGTCTGGCAGTATGGAAGGTACAAGAATCGGAGCTATCAATTCCGCCATTGAAGAAATTATTCCGGATTTACGAGAACTTTCCAATAAGCAGGCAGATTCAGAAATCAGACTCGCAGTGTTGGAATTTTCTTCCGGCTGTGAGTGGGTTACTCCCCGACTGATGTCAATGGACAGTTTCGATGACTGGGTTCCTCTTCAGGCAAACGGTCTGACTGACCTCGGAGAAGCATTTCTGGAACTGAACCGCCAGCTTTCCAAAAATGGATTCATGGACAGAAGCTCTGCAACTTCCGGATTTTATGCGCCTGTCATTATTTTATTATCTGACGGCGACCCAACAGATGACTGGCTGAGTGCTCTGAAAGAATTACAGAAAAACAAATGGTATCAGGCATCTTTAAGGGTGGCACTGGCTATCGGAGATGACCCGAATCTTGATATATTGAGAAAATTCATCCGTAATCCTGAATTATTGTTTCATGTTACTGATATCAGTCAGCTGAAAAAAGTGGTTCGTTTCATTGCGGTTACTTCTTCACAGGTTGCAAGCACTTCCGCAGTTATTACAGAGAATACTTCCAGAACTCCGGCAAATTCAAAAGATGTTGCACCAACTTCGGCGGAAAATATTCTTAACGAAACGCTTCGGGAACAAAGAACGGATGATGACTTTGGAATTCCTTCTCCTTCTCCCAGCCCTGCACCAGTTCCCCCACAAAATCCATTTCCTGCACCAATGCCCTCTTCATTTGCAGAACCTGTTTCAGTGGAAAATGATGATGACGAATGGGATGATGATTTTTAATGCTACAATATCATTTTGTAATTGAGAGGTGATATTACAATGAATTATAATGGTTTCGCTGTCCGCTGCAAAGGTGCATCACATATCCGAAATCATACTGTTTGTCAGGATTCTGCAAAGCATATACAGGATGAAAAGGCGGTTGTTTCTGCTGTGGCGGACGGGCATGGCAGTTCTGCATATTTCCGCAGTGACAGAGGGTCTGAATTTGCTGTTGAAATCGGATGTGAAAAACTTTTTGATTTTCTGCATACGACGGATTTATCAGCCCTTTCCGAACAGGAACAGTTTGAAAAAATCACTGAACTGACAAATTGCATCGTGAACGGATGGCGCACTGCAATTATGAAAGATTTGCTGGAATTGCCCTTTACAGAAGACGAAATGCTGAATGTTCCCGAAAAGGACAAAGAAAATTATTTTCCGTTTTCGGAAAGTCAGCGTGATGCTGTCAGTCGTGAGGAACTGGAACAGCATTTTGATGCTGAAAATCCTTCTCCGGAAATTCTGAGTTTATTCAAAGCTTATGGTTCGACATTGATTTGTCTGGGATTTTGTGAAAATTTCGGGCTTGGTCTGCATGTTGGTGACGGAAAGTGTGTTGCCGTCTATCCCGACGGAACAACAGACGAACCAATTCCGTGGGATGAAAAATGCCACCTTAACCGCTGTACTTCTTTGTGTGATGAACGTGCAAAAGAAGAATTCCGCCATCATATCTGGAAAGATATGTTTCCGACAGCTGTTTTTTCAGCTTCGGACGGAATCGATGATACATTTGCTGACCGCCTGCACTGGTTTTATTTACAGATTGCACTGGAATTCATGGAAACGGATTTCGAAAAATGCGTTTCTGAAATCGAGGCACAGCTTCCGAAATTTTCGGAAAGAGGCAGTCAGGATGATATGTCACTTTGTGGAATCATTGATATTGAACAACTCCGGACAATGACGGAAATGATTCACGAAACAATCCAGAATATGGAACGGGAACAAAAACTTACAGAAATTCAGCAAAAATTATTGGAATTGGAATACCGTAAAAAAAGCGTTGAAAAAATTATCAGTCTTTCCTCAGATGAACCGAAAATAGCATCCAGCCGTGAAAAGCTTGCCATGCTGGAAGAGGAAATCCGGAAAATTGAAGAACAACGAAATTTATTGGAACTGAAAACACCTGAAAATTCTGAACCCATTCAGGAAACCGAATTTGAAGAAGATGAAGAATTTGAAATCACCGTGTATGAAGAAATCGCAGATTCAGAAGAATTTCAATTTTTTGAGGAATCAGAAGCGTTTGAACATTTTGAAAAATCCCCTGAATTAGTTACCGAAGAAGACGGTTTTGAGGATTAAGCGGAAAGGAGAATCCATTCATGAAAGTAGAAGCACAAGTCGTTCTGACACGCTGTAAAAACCGCCAGCTTTATGGAATCCGTGTCGAAAAATATGGGAACGATTGGAAAATGACGTGGGCTTTTCCCATTGAGGAACGAAAAGCTGCATCAGAGGGATATACCAAAGTAAGCCTGAAAGGAAGCTTTTTACCAAGTGCCACTTACCCCGGTTGCCCCTATTGCCAAACTGATACATTTCTGGTTTGTGAACAATGCGGAAAACTCTCCTGTTATCATGAGGGTGATACCGTTGTTACCTGCCAATGGTGCGGAAATTCCGGAATGGCGATTTCCAAGGAAGAAGTCACTGTTACTGGTGGTGATATGTAAAGCATAAGGAGGAAACGCTGTGAGGTGTTCAGAATGTGGATATGAGTGGAATGCATTGCTTCCTGATGCTGTCAGAAGTGAAACATGTCCTTCCTGTGGTCAAAAAATGCGGATGCATTGAGAGTTATGAATACTATGATGGCGGAATGGACAATGAGCCTTATTTCCGCCATAATGGTCAGAATGCCGGTAGTCAGGAGGTATTGAATGCATTGAATGATTACGAAGTTCAGAGCATCATGTTAGAAATTACAGAATACAGAGAATAGAAAAGAGGGAGATATATGAAGTGTTCAAAATGCGGATATGAGTGGAATGC
>DGHF01000167.1 GCA_002392545.1 Ruminococcus sp. UBA3855 | reverse complement strand
AAGTTCCCATGTACTATGTGCAGGACAATCACGAAGCAATTATTTCTCCTGAAATTTTTGATGCAGTCCAGCATGAGATAGAACGGCGGAAGAACAGTGGCAGCCGCTACAGCGGAGTGGATATTCTGTCCGCAAAACTGATATGCGGAGAATGCGGATGTTTCTACAGTCCGAAAGTCTGGCACTCTATTGACAAGTACAGGCGGATTATTTACCAGTGCGGACACAAGTACAGAAAACAGAAACGCTGTTCCACACCGCATTTTACGGCTGAACAGATTCAGGATATTTTTATAGAAGCCGTCAACAGTTTGATTGATAACCATGAGGAAATCGCTGCAAACCTGAGAGAGGGCATGAAAATGGTATCCGACTGCACGACACTGGAGCAGGAGCGTGACCGCATGAAAGAAGAAACTGTTCTGTTTGCCGGAATGGTAGAAAATATCATTCTGGAAAATGCAAAGACTGCTATTGACCAGACAGAATACAGGAAAAAATATGATGCTCTTTCCAAAAGATATGAAACTGCTAAATCCCGATACGAAGAACTCGAACAGCAAATTTCAGAATTTCAAGCCAGAGTGAGAGAAATGGAGAGATTCATCAGCAGTATATCAAAGCAGAAGCCGTTGACGGAGTTTGATGAAGCACTGTGGGGAGGCTTGCTGGAAAGTATTACAGTTTACAGCGCGGAAGACATCAGAATAAAATTCAGGGATGGAATGTGTTAAATGAAATATGATTTTTTCAGGACTCTGCCGTTTGTAGCAGGGTTCTTTTTTTGCCTATTTTTAGGTAAAAAAGCTATCGTTTGTTTATGCACCCCCTTGCACCCCCCTGTAGTTTCAGATTTTTTATTGTATCTACGATACTGTGAATGGGGATATTTTCACTACGTATTGAATACAAACAAACGAAAGGGTAATCTCTGAAATTGCCCTATTTTCAGGCTTTTTGAGAAATTACCCTTTCGATGTGTTACTATTCTGCTGTTAAGGCGTGAATGAGAGTCAAAAAGTGTAATGTATGAAAATTGCACTCACAAACGATAGGTAAGGCTTTCGTTTGTTTATGCACCCCCTAATATTTTAAACAAAGTAAAATAATATTGGCTCTGTTATGATGATTCATAATTTTTTCAGCATCTCCTGAATATCTCCGTCAATAAAAATGCTTTGTGCTTTTATTTCATCAGGTGCGTATGCTTCTCCAAAATTCAGACAGGCATAGACAGCTTTCGGATTCTGTGCAGTCATTTTCCAGAACGGATATTTGATGATAGCAGGTGTATTATAGCCAATGCCAAGCTCCAGAAATAATATATGCTGTCTGTTGTGAGTTTTCAGGAAATCATGATAGTTCTGTGCTGCTTTATGCCATCCCTCGTCTTCTACAAATGTATCATCAGAACGCAAATTCATTGTCATAGTTTTTCCACATTTTGGACATTTTGGAATCAGTTCAGCAGGTATTTTCATATTTTCCTGAAATTCAATCATATCTTTGATAATTTCCTCATTGTCATAAGTCTGATAATGACAAGGCTCGGAACATTGAAACAGTCCATAATCTCCCTGTGTGTAAAATAACCGATTTTTGTCAAAACCTGCCTTTTGAAACTGATGGTCAACATTTGTTGTGACCACAAAATAATTCTTGTCTTTTACAAGCTGAAACAATATTTTATACGTGCCGTTATCAATATTCATATAGCGGTTGCACCAGATATATCTTGACCAGTATGCCCACATTTCTTCAGGTGTTTCAAAGGGAAAAAAGCCGCCCGAATACATATCGTGAAAGCAGTATTTTGTTTCAAAATCCGAGAAGAAACGCTCGAATCGCTCACCGGAATAGGTAAAGCCTGCAGCGGTTGACAGTCCTGCTCCCGCACCAATCACGATAGCCTCGGCTGTTTCAATTTCTCTTTTCAGACGGTCAAGCTCATCTGAATAATCTCTTGTATATTTCATAGTCATCATCTCCAAATATATTAAAAATGACCCGTATATCGTATATTTTGCGAAACTCCCCGACGATGTGCACAGTACCCTGTCACTTCACTTTCACAACTATTTTACCATTGACCTTTCCGCTGTCAAGGGCAATGCAGGCTTCTCTGATATGCTCAAAATCAAAGCATTCACCAAAGCAAGGTTCTAAATTATGCTCATCCAGAAATGCAAAGATTTCATTGATTATCTGCTGTGTCGGATAGTTGCTGAAAAATCCTGTGAGATAAACTCCGTTTGGGATTTCTTTGATAGGGTCAAAACCGTCAAGAGCATAAACTCCGCCTAAAAGTCCGGTATGACAGACGATTCCGCCTTTGTACATACATCTGAGTGTATCACGAACAGATTTTGCTCCAACAAGTTCCAATGCTTTTGTTGCTTTTATTTTTCCGGCAAGCTGACCATTATCAAGAATTGCTTCGTCTGCATTTCTGATTAAAGAAAGCTTGGTTTCTTTGTGTGCTGTTGCTATGACTCTGCATCCAAGAGCTTTTGCAATCTGTATTGCTGCATAGCCAAGGGCACAGGTAGCACCTCTGATAAGCAAAGTATCTTCTTTCTGTAAGTGCAGACATTCAAACAGCGACCCCCAAGCCGTAAAATAAGTTTCAGGAACAGTGGCAAGCCGTTCCCACGGTAATTTGCTTTTTATCGTAAATACATGATGTGCAGGCAGTAAGGCATATTCCGCATAACTGCCGTTGAAACTTCTTCCCATACCGCCCATAAGTGCAATTATTTTTTGTCCGGCTTTAAAATTTGTATCGGACGGGTCAACGATTTCACCTGCACATTCGATACCAGGAACAATAGGTTTATTGATATAATCCTCTTTTATTTCCGCCAATCTGAGAATTTGTTCGGAATGATTCATACCGAAAGCCTTTACTTTTACAAGTACCCAACCTGATTTTATTTCTGGAATGGGTATTTCAGTGAATACTATTTTTTCAGCAGGGGTTATTTCTTTTATAGAAACAGCTTTCATGCTTTACCTCCTTTTAATCGCCTGAACAGGACAGTTTTCAAAACAACTTCCGCAGTGCAGGCAGTTCTGTTGACGGATAATTGCTTTGCAGTCGTGCATATCTATTGCTTTCTGTGGACAGACAGAAATGCATGTTTCACAGCCAATGCATTGTTCACTTACAGTAAATCCCTTTGGTTTTGCGGTTGCTCCACATTCATAAACTTCCCGAAATATCGGATTCACACCAAGATTGAAATATTCAACAGTGAAGCCCTTTATTACAAAGATGATACCAATATTTTTTGTTTCCTGCGGGTAGACATTTTCAAGATAGGGCTGTTCTGCAAATATTCTGTCACGCCATTTTATTTGTTCATCATTAGGAACAGGAACGGCTTTTCCTGAAAGACGGATACTTTCCTTGAAACGTGTATAACAGCTTACCTGAACTCTGCCGTTATGAAGAAGCTGTTTACAAAATTCCTTTCCTCTTGTCGTAAAGAAATAAATGGCATCTGGTTCATAATGAACTGCACTGATGTTTCTGACTTGTGGAAAGCCCTCTTCGTCAACAGTAGCAAAATTCAACACCTGAACAAGTTCTAATTTTTTCAAACAGGTCTGCAAATCCATTTAGACAATCTCCTTCCAGCACTGCGGATCAGGTGCATACATATTGCCAGTATAACCGAATGTCACGGCAGGACATCCACGGCAGTATCCCCAAAGTTCGCATTTATTGCATTTCTCGAATTTGTCGAACTGCCTGTATTCTTCCAAATCTGCACCAAGAAACAGTTCATACATTGATGTATCAAATACATTCCCAATTTTGCTTTCCATTCTCCGGCAGGCATAGACATCACCTGTCGGGAGAATTGTCATGTGACCGATTCCGCAGTGACAGCCGTCATAAATCATATCAGGATGATTATTTTCAGGTATTTTGAAAAGCCCCTGTTCATAAAAATAAAGCATCCATAAATGGTCTTTATACTGGAATGTTGTTTTGCATCCGTTCGATTTATGATACTGATATTTTTGATAGCACATATCAAGAAAATCACGATATGCAGACGGTTCAATATGATATTCTTCTGATTTCTGACCGCTTGTAGGACAGTACCGCCCAAATGCAAACACATCAACATTTTTCTCTGCTACAAGGTCAATAAGCTGAGGAAAATCGTTTATATTCATATTTGAAACAGTAGACATCACAGCACAGTACATTCCTGAATTCTGAATAAAGTCTATCGTTTTGCGTGTGATTTCAAATGAACCTTTTTTACGGAACATATCATGCGTTTTCTCCATGCCGTCAAGAGATAACTGATATTTGCGACAGCCAGAGTCATAAAGTTTCTTACAGACTTCGTCATTGAGATGAAATGGATTTCCGAGAATGCCCCATGTAATGTCTTTTTCTTTTAATAATCCGGCGAGTTTCCAGAAATCATGATGCAGTATCGGGTCACCGCCTGTAATGTAAAAATAGGGAGTTCGTCCGAGTTTACTGCACATATTTTCACAGCTTTCTACTACCTGTTTCATTTTCTGCCATGGCATTTCTGTAAGGGCTTTGCAGTTGTCCTCTGCGAAAATATAGCAATGTCTGCACCGCTGGTCACAAGTATCAGTAATATGCCACTGAAAAGCAAAATATGGTTTCATTTCGATTTCCTCCCATCTATGTAAACGCTTTTGCAACGATTGATATGTCACAGGCATACCGTATCAAACGATATGCCTGCTTTTTCAGATGAAGTTTAACGACTTACTTCTTGTCGGGGTCAGCAGCTCCGCAGGCACTTCCACACGCAGAAGCTGGCTTTTCAGGGTCAGCAGCTCCGCAGGCACTTCCGCATGCAGAAGCTGGCTTTTCAGGGTCAGCAGCTCCGCAGGCTCCGTTTTCACCGCCAAATACGGCAACTCTTTTCAACATTTCACTCATAGCACACACCTCCTTTTCAGAATCAGGTTTCCCTGTTGTTATCAGTATAACAGAAAACTTTCTCTCACACAAGTACGCACTTTTTTGTAACCAAGTTACAAAAAAGTAACTCTTGCGAAATAACAGCATTTTCAGATATGTCAGTCAATTGTAAATATTTTATGAACAGAAAATATTGCTTGCAATTTTGACTGTAATATGCTATAATGAGTATAATATTATTTTTGAAACTGTTGCAATTTTGAAAAACAGGAAGAATATGTTTCTGTTCTGACAAATTTTTTTATGAAAAAAGTCCCAAAGAGGATAACTGACGGAGGTATACTATGCTCAAAAAAGAAGAATTGCCTGATTGTCCTGTTGCAACTACAGTACAACTTATTGGAAACAAGTGGAAATTATTGATTCTTAGAAATCTCCTGAATCGTCCGTGGAGATTCAATGAACTTCGGAAAGACCTTGAAGGCATTAGTCAAAAAGTCCTTACTGAAAGTCTGCGGTCAATGGAAAGTGATGGTATCATCGTCCGCACAGTCTATGCAGAAGTTCCGCCAAGAGTAGAATACTCCCTCAGCGAACTTGGAGAGACAATGCGTCCTATTCTTGATGCTATGGAAGTTTTCGGTCTTGAATATAAGAAAAATAATGACTGATAATAAATCCGCAAAGATGCTCTTTTTAAAAGAGTTCTTTGCGGATTCTGATTTTTCTTGATGATTCTTACGGAATTTTAAACAGCATTTCATTATCTTACGAGTGTATTTTTACATAAGAAGAACTTATTATATATCTTTGAAATTCAGATTGATTTATCTGAAAATCTGTGATATAATAGAATTACTACATCAATCACGGAGGTAATCACAATGGCAAATATTCTTATCGTTTACTATTCCCGCAAGGGTGAAAATTACTGGAACGGCGGGCTGAAAAACATCTCCAAAGGCAATACCGAGAGAGTTGCTGAGTTCATTCAGAACGCAGTGGGTGGTAATCTCTTTGAGGTTGACACTGCCAAGCCCTATTCCGAGAGCTATATGACTTGCATCGAGGAGGCAAAGCAGGAACTTCGCACAAAGGCTCGCCCTGAGATTAAGGCTTATCCCGAAAATTTTGAAAATTATGATACCATTTTTGTGGGTTATCCGAACTGGTGGGGAACAATGCCAATGTGTATGTTCACACTTCTGGAAAAGTATGACCTGTCAGGCAAGACGATAATCCCGTTCTGCACCAACGAGGGCAGCGGCATGGGTTCAAGTGAACGTGACCTGAAAAATCTTTGCAAGGGTGCAACGGTCAAGACAGGACTTTCTGTCCATGGTGCAGAGTCTGCTAATTCCGAGAGCAAGGTCGCTGCGTGGGCAAAAAAATCTGTCAAATAAGGAACTGTGGAATGCGGCTTCAGTTGTACGGAGTTTTCTTGTTGAGGTGATATGATGCTGAAACAGATACGTTATTTTCATTCGGTGGTGAGACTCGGAAGTTTTACCGCTGCCGCAGAGGAGCATTTTATTTCCCAGTCGGCAATTTCACAACAGATTAAGGCACTTGAAAATGAACTGGGTGTAACTCTTTTAGAACGCAAGAAACGCAGCTTTACGCTGACTCCCGCAGGCGAGTTTTTCTACAAGAAAAGCCTTGTGCTTGTGGCAGATTATGACAGCATTGTTCGTGAACTGCAAAAGATGTCAGGCAATAACGGCGAACTGCTGAAGGTCGGTCTACTCAAGGGTTACAGCGGCAAGGAGTTTAATTCTGCGGTTTCTGAATTTACTGTGCAGTACCCCGATGTGACGATTGAAATCACGCACGGCAATCACGATACACTTTATGCACTTTTGCGAAATGGTGAGCTTGATATTGTCCTGAACGACCAGCGGAGAGCGTTCTCTGACGAATATGTGAACATCGTCCTTGACATTCGGGAATATTATGCAGAGATTTCGTCAAATTCGCCTCTTGCACAGCTTGACGAGGTGGAAATAGCAGACCTCAAAAACACACCGTTGATACTCCTTTCCTCACCAGACCAGCAGGGGACGGAACGGAATTTTTATGCGAATGACTTAGGATTTACCAGTGAGATATACTTCACAGAATTTATTGACGATGCCCTGATGCAGGTCATTCAGGGCAAGGGCTTTATGCCCATCGAAGGCAGCGGTGAGGCAGTGCAGACTACTACAAAGGCTGTGCGGCTTCTGCGAAACGGCAAGCCGATTATCAGGAGGTACTGTGCATTTATGAAAGCTGACAATCCAAAAAAGCACACGAATGAGTTTATTGAAATTCTAAAAAATCAATTTTGAGGTGAAAAAATGAAAGAAGTTATGATAGTCACAGGTGCGGGACAGATTAGCATGGCTATCGCAAGGCGGGTCGGCTATGGAAAAAAGATTGTCCTCGGCGATAAGAATATGGACAACTGCAACACCATCACTAAAATCATGAATGATGCTGGATTTGATGTAGAGCCATTTGAAATGGACTTGTCAAGCCGTGAAAGCATTCTTGCGATGATAGCAAAGGCACAGGAGTTCGGTGAGATAAAGTATATGGTGAACGGTGCAGGCGTTTCGCCCTCACAGGCTTCCATTGAAGCAATTTTAAAAGTTGACCTTTATGGTACGGCTGTCCTGCTCGAAGAAGTCGGCAAAGTTATTGCAAAGGGTGGATGCGGTGTGACCATTTCCAGCCAGTCGGGCTGGAGAATGCCTCAGCTTACTGCCAAGGAGGACTATCAGCTTGCAATGACACCAACTGAGGAACTGCTTGGGCTTGATATTCTGAAAAATGAAAATATCTGTGACACACTCCATGCTTATCAAATGGCGAAACGCTGCAATGAAAAGCGTGTTATGGCGGAGTGTGTGAAGTGGGGCAAGCGTGGTGCAAGGCTCAACGATATTGCTCCCGGTATCATCGTGACACCTCTTGCGATAGACGAATTTAATGGCATCAGGGGCGATTTCTACAAGAATATGTTTGCAAAGTGTCCGGCAGGCAGACCAGGTACTGCTGATGAGGTCGCAAATGTGGCAGAACTTTTGATGAGCGATAAGGCGACATTCATCACAGGCTCGACCTTCTTGTGTGACGGCGGTGCGACATCAAGTTATTTTTACGGAGAACTCCGCCCAACTGAGTGAGGTGCGATATGAACAGGAAAGCTATCATAAAAATGTGCATTGACCTTGCAATGACAATAGCTCTGCCCGTTCTGATGTGCTATTCCATCGTGGGAGAAACGGCACATGAAGTGATTGGTGTTATGATGTTCTGCCTGTTTATCGCACATCATATCCTGAATTTCGGGTGGATAAAATCGCTGTTCAAGGGCAAGTATAATCTCCGCAGGAGCGTGAATACTGCGGTCAACGCACTTGTATTCCTGTGCATGACAGGGCTGATGTACAGCGGCATCGTGGTATCGAAGCACATTTTCACCTTTGTGAATATCGGCGGTGCAATGTTCGCAAGAACAGTGCATATGCTCTGTGCTTACTGGGGGCTTGTGCTGATGAGTGTTCACCTTGGTATGCACATTTCACAAATGGCAGCACGAATCAAGATAAAAAACAAGTCTTTGATATGGGCTTTGCGTATTATCTTCGGTGTGGTCGGTGCTGTCGGTCTTTATGAGTTTATCGCACTGAAATTCTCGGACTATCTATTCAGAAAGGTACAGTTTGCGTTCATTGACATATCAGCTTCAGCGATGCTGACAATATTGCAATACCTGTCCATCATGGTGCTGTTTGTCTATGTGGGATATGTTCTGCAAATGTTTTTGAAACGAAACAAGAAAACGGCGGTTCAGTGATGAATCAAGGACAGCCTGCAATAATGCCTTAAAACTTCTGACGGACTTGTCTGCGGATTTCAAAAGAAAGCATTTTTACAGGTATGAAAGGGCACTGTACTCTGTGAGTGGAAGACATTGCTCTTTTCTTATGCTATATCAGACTTAGTTCAGCCAGTTCATGACAAAATTTTCTGCATTTTCAATATCTGTCCAATAAAGTGTGAGAGGGGTTGCATCCACAGAAGCTCCGGATTGCAGAGATTGAATACTTGAAATAGTTCCGGATGCACCGCTGCCGCCGTGACAGACAAATATATGAATTTCTTTTCCGGTAAAATCATATTCTTCCAGAAAACTGTAAACTGCCATCGGCATATCTCCCCACCAGTTCGGAAATCCAAGATAGACAGTATCATATTGACTGACATTTTCAAGATGACTGACAAGTTCCGGACGGGCGTTTTCATTCTGTTCGTTTTTCGCCTGATTTGTCGTATCACTATAATCAGCCGGATAGGGGATAACAGTTTCAATTCGGAATACATCTCCGCCGATTTGATTCTGAATCAAGGAAGCAGTATACTCTACATTTCCCATAAGTGTACCGGAATTCAGATTTCTGCTTGCTGACGAATCTGCATCTGTACTATCAGTCTGCGGATTGGAAAAATAAGCTATCAGAATATGATTTTCTGAAACAGTTTCTGCATTTTCTTCTGAAACGAGTTCTGTTTCTGGTTCAGGTGCAGAAATTTCCTCTGTCAGAATTGTTTCCGGTTCTGTTTCTGATATGGAACTTTCTTCTGAAAGTATTGTCTGTTCCTCTGATATTTCCGGAACAGAAGTGACGGATTCAGTGCCAGCTTCTCCTGATGCACCGCAGGCAGACAAAAACAGGAAATTTCCAGTCAGCAATACAGCAGATAATTTCTTGAAAGACATGAATTTCAACTCCTTTTCTGTTCAAATTTTTCAGGGTCGAGCATTTTTACGATTTTTGCAGGATTTCCGACAACAACACCATAATCAGGCACATCCTTTGTGACAACAGAAGCCGCCCCGACAATGGCATATCTGCCGATGCTGACTCCTGGCAGAATCGTTGCACCTGCTCCAATCCATGCACCTTGCTGGATTAAAATCGGCTTACAGGTGAGAATCTGTCTGTCATAGGCATCATGATTATTTGTCAGAAGCTGGACATTTCCGGCAATCATCACATCATCTTCGATTGTGATGCCGCCTCTTGCCATAGCGAGCAGATTACTGTTGATAAAGCAGTTTTTTCCGATTTTCATTGTTTCGACACAAGCTCCGTAAACCGGAGCAGAAATAAAACTGTTTTCTCCGAGATTTTCACCGAAGATTTCTTTCAGAAGTTTCTGATATTCCTCACTTCTGGGAAAAATCTGATTCAGCCGGAACAGCAGTTCCGCCGTTTTCTGTCCGGCTTTTGCCTGTTCGGGGTCATAGTTACGCATATCCACGATAATTTCTTTGCAGTCCATAATCATTCTCCTTATTTTCGATTGACGGCAATCCATGTACCGTTTCTTTTTTCATAGTAATGTGTACCCGTCATGTGGAATGTTCCTTTTGCACCATAAGCATTTGCATTCAGAACGGAAGTATAGGTAATCGTTGCAGTATCGTCGCTGACAGTAATTTCAGGGCTGTCAATGCCGATAGTATAATAAGTCAGTCTGCCGGAGTTGACATCTGCCAGATATTCATCAACAGACTGCTGGCGTCCGCTCATATGTGTAAAAACCATATCTTCTGAAACAAGTTCACGCATGGTATCAGTATCGGCATCCGTCATAGCCTGACAGTATTTCGCCTGAACATATAATACTGCAAGCTGTTCATCATTCATGGAATTAATGTCCGTATTTAGTAGCTCTACATTCTTAAATTCTGAGAAATCATATTCTTTCATCATGTTCTCCTCATAGGTTTCAGTTGTGATTTCTGTGAGTACAGTAGGATTATCTACTTTTGTATTTCCGCATCCGGTTAGCATCGAAAAAAACATCAGCAGCACCGCAAGTATTCTTAATATCATAATCCTCTGAATCCTCTGTGACCATAGACTTTGCACTGATTCAATGCAGATTCAAGAGCCTGAAATTCTTCCTGTGCGAGATGCACTTCCGAAGCATTCAGATTTTCAATAATTCGCTCTTTATTTTTTGAACCCGGAATTGGTACAACATTCGGGTATTTATGCAGCATCCAAGCAAGAGAAATTTGTGCAGGAGTGGCATTTTTCAATTGTGCATATTCTTTCAGCAGATCAATAATCGGCTGATTACCTCTGATATTTTCTCTGGAAAGCTGAGGAACCCAGTTTCTGACATCATCATTTCTTTCAAATTTTGTATCCGGTGTGATTTTTCCGGATAATAAACCGCTTGCAATTGGTGAGAACGGCACAAATCCGATATGATGCTCCATGCAGTACGGAATAACTGCTTTCTCTGCATCACGTTCCACCATAGAATAGATATTCTGAATTGCCGCAAGAGGTGTCACATTCTGTGCACGCTCAATAACATCTGTGTCCACCTGAGAAAGTCCCCATCCTCGGATGAGTCCATCATCTATCAGTCTGCCCATTGCTTCTGCTACTTTTTCCACCGCTACACTTCCAAGCCGATGCAGATAATAAACATCTACTTTGTCAGTTCTCAGGCGTTTCATGGATTCTTCAAGGTGACGGCGGACTTCATCATAAACGCTTCTTCCCAGACCAACATGATTGAGAAATAATTTTGTTGCAATGACCGTATTTTTTCTGAATGGTTCGAGAGCTTTTCCGACAATGCACTCATTATGCCCGATTCCGGACAGGTTCGGACTGTACACTTCTGCTGTATCAAAGAAAGTACAGCCGTGCTGATAAGCGTTTCTGATTGCTTCTATGCTGTAATCTTCATCCGGAATTTTTCCGTAACCGTGAGAAAATGCCATACAGCCCATACCAATTTCGGTGACTTCAATATCACGCAAATATCTTTTTTTCATAAAAAATTCCCCTTTCAGTCAGATGATTTTTATAATTTCATTATACATCAAAATGCAGATAAAGTCCAATTGAAAATTTAAATACCTGATAGAAAAGTTAAATTGGCTATCAAAAAACGCCTTTCACTTCAATTAGTATGATAAATCAGAATTTATCATATTGGTGACGGGGTGACGGACTTATACTATCCTACGCACGGAAAATATAAAATGATATTTTATATATAGGATACAGTAGCCCTGTCACCCCGTCACCCTCTGCATATAAATTCCGATTTATGTAAACTCTGAAAGCCGTGATTTTGTACAAAATCATGGCTTTCGATTTTAATAATACTATTATACACTATCTCTGAATAAAATTCAAGCGATATTCTGTGCGAGTTTGATATTTTTTTCTGATGTCGGAATTTTCTGAATGGTTTCATTCCGGACGGATTTCATCAGGACAACTGCTAGTCCAGCAACAATGATTTCAGTAATCACAAATGCAAACCAGACTGTATTGACTGTGCCGATTTTTGAAAGAATTACAGCACTTGTCAGCATGATGACTAACTGCACAACAGAAGTCAATAATGTTTTCCGGCTGTTGCCGAGTGCCTGAAAGAATGCACCAAGAATTAAAGTCAATCCGGAAAACGGAAATACAAAACTGACAATTCGCAGAGCTACTCTGCCGATTGTTAAAACTTCGCCCTCAGCATTGAATAAACTAAGAAGCCTATCCGGAATTAACTGGAATATCAGCAGTCCGATACAAGTGATAACAATTGTTGCAATCAGACAGATACGGATTGTTCTGATAATTCTTTCCCGTTTCTGTGCGCCGTAATTGTAGGAAATAATCGAAACAACGGTATTTTTCAGACCCCATACAGGAATTAACACAATACTCTGCAATCTGACATAAATCACATAGACTGCCGGAGCGGCTTCTGTAAAGCCTAATAAAATTTGATTCATGCCGAAAATCATTGTCGGACTGATAGACTGCTGAATTGCTGCCGGAAATCCGACATTCCAGATTTCTTTCATGATATCAGCCTGTAGCTTCAGCATTCCCCAGTGAAACTTGATTTCTTTGTTGACTTTCAGATTAAATCCAAATGCCACACATGCCGCTGAAAACTGTGCAATCACAGTAGCAATCGCCGCACCTTTCATACCCATCTGAGGCATTCCGAAATAGCCAAAAATCAGAACAGGGTCAAGAATCAGGTTCACAATTGTTCCGGTCAGGAGCGAAAACATCGAACCCAATGAACGACCGGTTGCAACAAGCATTCTCTCAAACATGACCTGATTTGCGACACCAAATGAGAAAATACAGATGATTGATGTATAGTCCGTGCCAATCTTCTGAATTCCCTGATTTTTCGTCTGGAGCTGATAAAATAATGGTACAAAGAATAACCCGAATATCAAGAAAATTCCTGCAACTATCCAATTGACAAGAATGCCGTTTCCAGCGGCTTTGTTTGCACCTTCCAAATCATTCTCACCGAGTTTTTTCGAGAGTGCCGCATTCATGCCGACACTGAATCCGACTGTAATACAGGCAATCAGGCTTGAAATTGGTGTTGCCAGTGACATGGCGGTTAATGCATCCTGTCCGAGCCTTGAAACGAAAATGCTGTCAATCACACCATATAATGTTGATACAAGCATGGAAAGAATCACCGGAACAGACATTTTCATCAATAATTTTCCTATCGGGAGCGTTCCCATAATATTTTGTTCCATAAAATCTCCTCCTTCTGTTTTAATTATACACCCGATTTCTGATAAAGTCCAATTGAAAAATTAAATATCTGATAGAAAAATTAAATCGGCTGTATAAAACCCATACAGCCGACTGCGAAAATCATTAACTTTTTTCATGATGACGCACCAAGTTTGAATTTTCCATTTTTCAGAGCGGCAATAGTTCCGCCATCAACAAGCAGGTCAGTTCCTGTGATATAGCTTGCAGCATCACTGAGCAGGAATGCTCCTGCTGCTCCGATTTCGTCAGGAGTGCCGACACGCTTTGCAGGAGTGGCATCAATCATACGCTGATAGCCTGCACCGTTTGCCTGAAATTCGTCATAAGCCAGCGGAGTTACGATAATTCCGGGGGATAATGTATTGATTCTTGCACCACGTTCTCCCCACTGATTGGCAGCGGCATACTGCACCTGCAAATGATTTGCTTTCTTTGCGACAATATAGGCTGTACCGGAATTATTGATTCGTTCAGGAGATAAGCACGGCAATGCAGACAGTTTCTCTGCCGGAGTGGTCATAATCTGCAATTCTTCTTCCGGCGATAAGGGCGGAAACATATATCCTGTCTGACTGGAAATCAGCAGTCCTGCTCCGCCTTTTGCAATCACCTTTCCGAATGCTTCCAGTGCATAAGCAGAGCCGACTAAATCCAAAGCAATAATCTTTTTAGGAGAAGCCTGATTCGGAGATGCTCCGGCAGTATGAATATAATATTTCACTTCACCGAGAGAAGCGGCTTTTTTGGCGAATGTTTCGATAGATTCTCTGGAATTGGCATCAACAATCTGCGTTTCGACTGCATAGCCGTAACCTTCATATTCTTTTTTGACCTCTGCAAGGCGTTTTTCACTGATGTCACCGAACAGAATTGTTGTTCCTGCGGCAACTCTGCGGAGAATTGCTGTTCCCATACTGCCTGCACCAAGCAGAACAGAGACAGGTCTGTTTTCGTTTCTGTCAAAAATCATGATAAATTACCTCCTTGCTTTCAATGAATTTTATACATACCTAAAGTGACAGCATTCGCCATATTATCGGGATTATGTGTTCCCTTGCCGGTGTCCATCGAACGAATGATACTCATATCTTCATCATCAAGAGCGAAATCAAAAATATTGAAATTATCACGGATATGTTCCAGAGAAGTCGCTTTCGGAAGTGCAATAATTCCCTCCTGCAAATGCCATCTTAAAATTACCTGAGCAACGGATTTTCCGTATTTTTTACCAATCTGTACAAGCTGCTTGTCTGTGAGAAGTTTCTTATTGGCATGACCAAGCGGATACCATGCTTCCATACGAATGCCGTACTGATTCAGATATTCCCGAAGTTCTTTCTGCTGGAAAAACGGATTGCATTCCATCTGATTCACGACAGGCATAATTTCCATCTGCGGAATGAGCTTTTTCATAAATTTGACTGTGTGATTGCTGATTCCGATAGACTTGATTTTTCCGGCTCTGACAGCTTCTTCAAGAGCTTTCCAAGCTCCGGCAGTATCACCGTAGGGCTGATGCAGAAGATATAAATCCATATAATCCAAACCAAGATTTTTCAGAGAAGTATCAATTGCCTTTTTTGCTGCTTCATAACCGAAATCCTGTAACCAGAGTTTAGATGTGATATAAATTTCTTCACGGGGAATACCGCTGTTTCTGACAGCTTTTCCGACATCACTTTCATTTTGATAAGCGGCGGCGGTATCAATCAGGCGATAGCCTTCTTTCAGAGCTGTAGAAACTGCCTTTTCTGTTTCACCATTGTTCGGAATCATGAATACACCAAAACCAATTGACGGAATTGTTGTATTATCGTTTAATTTAAAAGTATTCATCAAAAATTCTCCTTTGCTTCAATTTTTTTGAGATTTTCTCTTGACAATTTTATTATAGCATGATATAATGAAAAAGTCCAATAGAAAACTTAAATAACTGATAGAAAAATTAAATTGAGGTGATTTCATGACAACCAAACAGTTAGCGTATGCCGCTGAACTGGCAAAAACTTTGAATTTCAACAGAGCTGCTGAAAATTTATTCATCTCACAGCCGACACTGACTTATCAGATTAAGGCTCTGGAAGATGAAATCGGATTCCCGATTTTTGAACGTTCCGGAAAAGGTGCAGCCCTGACTCCTGCCGGAGAACAGTTCTGTACAACTGCTCGGAATATTCTCGCAGAACTGAAACAAGCAATTGAAAACGGTCAGAATTTCAATGCACAGTATCGGGAAAATATCAATATCTGTATGCCTGTCCGGTCAGCAGTTTATTTTCTTCCGCAGATTATGAATGCTTATGCTGAAAAATATCCGGAGATTTCCGTCACACCGTATTTTATTTATAAAGGGTATCTGGATAAATTCCTGTCCGGTGAAATGGATATTGCTTTCTCTTTGGAACACAATCTGAAACGTGTTCACGATGTGAAACAGCATCATTTATTTGACAGCCGGATTTATTTAATCTGTCAGAAAACAGATAAATTAGCAGAAAAGAATATCATTCATCCGGAAGATTTATCCGGACACACACTCATGGTCGGGGGCGGTTCTCCTCCGGAACTCCGTGCAGTACAGCAGAAGCTGATATTATCCGGAAATATCAATTATTTCAACAGTCCGAATCATGACACGACTTTGACAAATGTCGCAGCCAAGCGTGGAATCTGCCTTGCACCGGGGTTTCTGAATGACCATAACGGAGAATTCGCATGGATTCCGTTTGACTGTGAGGAAAAAATGCCTTGTGCCTTGTATACGCATAAATCTGACAAGCGTGATTTCGTACTTGCATTTGTAAAGGAAGCACAGGAAATTTATCAACAGCATCCGGATTTCGCTGTATAGCGATTGAATATTTTTATCAGCAATTCAAAAATTCAATTGGACTTTCTGCATTTCATATGTTATAATAGAAGTATCAAAATAACAGAACGGAGGATTTCACATGAAAAAATTCTTATCAGTAATTTGTGCAGGAGTACTTGCTGTAGGTTCGTTTTCTTTCAATCATTCCACTGTGACAGCAGAAACAGAACAGCATGATAATGTACTGATTGCTTATTTTTCCAGAGCCGGAGAAAATTATAATGTCGGTGTTGTGGAACGTGGAAATACAGAACTGCTTGCTGAAATTGTCGCCGAGGAAACAGGCGGTGAACTGTTCCGGATTGAAACCGTTTTTGAATATCCGTCAGACTATGATGAAATGCTGACTGTTGCAACGCAGGAACGAAACGAAAATGCCCGTCCGGAACTGAAAACAAAAATATCAAATTTTGATGAATATGATGTGATTTTTGTCGGCTATCCTATCTGGTGGGGAGATATGCCGATGGCAATGTATAATTTTTTTGAAAGCTACGATTTCAGTAACAAGACGGTCATTCCGTTCAATACCCATGAAGGAAGCGGACAGTCCGGAACAGTTTCCACAATCCGTGAACTTTGTCCGGATGCCAATGTCATGAATGGCTTTGCTGTGCGTGGTTCTGTCGCACAAAATCAAAGTGAAAATGCTCGCACTATTGTACAGAACTGGCTTGATACAAATGATTTTTCTTCTTTGGTTCAGCATACAGAAACAATCTATACAATTCAGGATGTGCGTAACTTACAGGATTTTCTGCTTCACAGACCTACAGAAGAAAATCTGTCCGGTAAAGCATACGACCTAAATCATGACGGAATCTGGAATGTATTTGACCTTTGTTTAATGAAACAGAAACTTCTGAATCAGGTGGATGCAGTAAGCTCGGCTACTGTTGATGGAAAAAACTAAACTATTGATTAGAATCGGAATATTTGTTTTATTAACAGTACATCATATTTTGAATCTGAACTGGACTCAAAACTGATCACTCAGCGTCCTCATTTCTATTTTTATCAAAAAATATATTTCTCATATCATTCGGCATAGAAGCAAACATCATCTTCACAACCGTTTCTGCCGAGGTGGTGTTGTCATTTAGAAGCCACTCCTTTGTCATGCCGACACACCCGTAGCAGTATAATTGAATAGAGTATCTAAGCTGAGTATCAAGTACATCGGTATTCAGCTTTTCTTTTGCGATGACCTCATACCGTTTGACGAAGTATTCAAGCATATATTGCCACAAAGCGTTCTGAGAAACATCATCGTAGGCTCGTTTGTAGAAGATGAACTCCTGCCGCATTTTCGCCATTCCCTGAGCAGCGGACTCTGCGGAAATAATATCCGTTTCGTAGGCATCGCTTAAAAATATCCACGCCACAAGGTCATACTTGTCTTTGAAATGGTAATAGAATGTGGGTCGCTCGATCTCGGCAACACGGCATATTTCGGTCACTCTGATTTTATCCAGAGGCTTGGTTTTCATCAGTTCTTTCATCTTGTCGGCTATCCATATTTTGGTACGTTCAGCCATTTTTATCACGCTCATTTCTTACAGAATTTCAAAAGTGTAAGACTTTCTATCATAATTATAATTCTGTATATTGAAAAAGTCAAGTCCTTCGGGTAAAATAAGAGTAACAAAGGCAGAAAGCCTGCAAGAAAGGAAATGATCTCATGAACAGAGTATGTGAAATTTTAGGTATCAAATATCCTGTCATTCAAGCACCTATGGCTTGGATCACCTCCTCAGACCTCGTTGCCGCTGTATCGAATGCCGGAGGGCTTGGAGTTCTCGGCACAAGTGCAGATTTTACCGAGATTGTCAAGGGTGTAGAGGAAACCGTAGAAGAAATGTGCAGGACTATCCGCAGAACAAAAGAACTTACCGATAAGCCTTTCGGTATCAACGTATTCCCAAAAGCGGCAGACCCTTACGGTTTCAGCGAAGCTACTATCAGACTGGCAAAAGAGGAAGGCATAAAGGTGCTGGTCGTTGCAGGAAATGTTTCTGCTGATGAGATAAAGGCTTGGAAGAATGACGGATTTACAGTCATTATGCGTGAGCCTAACCCTACTGTCCGTGGTGCGATTGAAGCTGAAACGGCAGGAGCAGACATCATCGTTGCAACAGGCTGTGACGAAGGTGGCTGTATGCCGTCGCTCACATCAGGAACAACTGCGGTAACAGCTCTGCTGTCGGAGTATGTGAATATCCCCGTGCTTGTGGCAGGCGGTATCGTCAACGAGAAAATGGCTCTCGCCGCAAAGGTAGTCGGTGCTGAGGGAGTTTTTGTCGGTACACGCTTTATTCTCTCAAAGGAGTGCAGAGCTGCCGATGCTACAAAAGCCGATATTATGGCAACCCACCCCGATGACTATATCGTGTTCACGCAAATGGACGGCAATGCCCGTTGGAGAACCACTCCTCACAAGCACGGCTTTGCGGGACTTGAAGCGAACAAGCACGGCAACCTGAATCCTCCGTCCGGCAGTTTCTTCTATGGAATGCTCAAAGGTGATCCCGATGCCGGTGTGAACACCGTTGCCAATGTCACAAGCCTCATCAAGAGCATTGATAGCTGTGAGGATATTGTGAACGAGCTTGCAAGACCGTTTGAGGAGGATTAATTATGGATTTTTTAGAACTCGCCAAAAATCGCTATTCGGAGCGTTATTTCGACCAAAGACCGATCGAGCAGGAAAAGCTCGATAAGATACTGGAAGCAGGCAGAGTTGTCCCGACTGCCTGCAACTACCAGCCGCAGCATTTTTATCTTATCAGGAGCGAGGACGGTTTGCGGAAGCTGAAAACCGTCACGCACTTTCACTACAATGTTCCGCTGATGATACTTGTCTGCTATGACCTGCGTACTGTGTGGAGAAATCCTTCAGATCGATACTATCAGGATTACAATTCGGGCGAGCAGGACGCTTCTATCGCAGCGACAACAATGATGTACGAAGCCGAGGAACTTGGAATCCACACTATTTGGATAAGGGGCTTTGACTCAAAAACCGTTTCCGATGTGTACGGACTTCCGGAATACATGATTCCAGTGATGATGCTGGGGCTTGGCTATCCAAACGAAAAAGCAAAAGCCAATGGCTGGCATTACAAGAGAAATCCCATCGGGGATTTTGTGACAGAGCTTTAAGACCAGCTAAGAAAAGTCAATAGGGAAATCGAAAAGTTCACAAAAAATTCACAATTAAAGAAATAAGAAAAAATAAGCATAGTGAAACAGACTGCCACTGAAAATAAAAAAGTGGCAGCCTGTAAAAATGAAGAAGAAAAAATTCAGGCAGCAGATTTTTGAGTTGTCAAATAGACAGAGCAATGCTGTTCTGGAGTTCTAATTTCAAAAGGCTTGTTGTCTCTGAGAACAGCAAAAATAATATTGCAGAGTTTGTGAATCACAGCACCGAGAGCAACCATTTTTGGCTTTGACTGACACTTTTTTTCATAAAAAGAGCGCATCACAGGATTTTTGCTGACTTTGTTTTTGGATACTGCAATATTGTTCACAGCCATCATATGCAGGACACGTCTGGCAAGCCGTGAACCACGTTTGGAAATTTTTACATCATTGCCGTTGAATTTTCCGGACTGCTTGACTTCGGGGTCAAGACCGAAGTAAGCATACAGCTGTTTGGGAGAAGAAAACACACTGAAATCGCCAATTTCACACATTAGTGTGACAGCAGACAGGAATCCGCAGCCTTTGATGGATTCCAAAAGCTGGATTTGCTTCACAAAAGTTTTTTCCGGATGTTCATCAAGGATTTGCCGGATGGTTCGTAAGAGCTGCTGCATTTCTTTCTCATAATTTTTGATGAACGAAATGAACGAGCGAATCAATATTGCATCACTGGAAACAGGACAGCTGAATATTTTTGCCGATTCTGCTGCCTGAATCAATTTCTGATATTTTTCTTCGGCATATTTGTCACCAAAACAGGACTCATTTTTTATGATTTTGATAACAGTTGATTTTCTTGCTGAAAGAACAGCATCCGGTGTTGGATAACGCTTGAGCAAAGAAAGTGAGGTTTTGACAGTGATTTTTGAAAAAACACCAATATATTCAGGAAAAGAAACTTTTAAAGCAGCTGTCAGCTTATTCACATAGGCAGACTGACAGTCTTTGAGACGATAATATTCTCTGACGAGATTTCTGATACTGAGAACCAGCTCAGAAGGAATGACGGAAATTTTCAATTCCGGATTAAGTGCAAGCAATGCCAGCTTCTTGGAATCGAACTTGTCATTATGCACTTTTCGGACATTGAAATTTTTACTGCTGCTGGTAATGAGCGGATTAATGACAGCAACATCAAATCCCTCATTACGGAACCAGCGGAAAAGCGGATAATGATAAACACCTGTAGATTCGAGAAAAACTCGTGCTTTCAGCGAATTATGCTTTTCCGTTTCTCTGATTCTTTCCAGAGCAGTAAGAAGAGAATTTTGATTTGCATGGGTAATCTTAAAAGGTTTGCCCACAAGTGTCCGGTTGGGCAGAGCAATGGACATATAACTGAAATCAGCTCCAACGTCTATGCCAACCGAGATGTAATTATTTTCAGTCATAAGAGACTCCTTTCTGACAGGCATCCATTCCATTTCAATGAATCCACAGCCTAGCATATGATACAGGTACAGCCGCCAGACGGCTCCCAACCAGCCGAATCATGTACTTTCATTGGATGGACTAATTGACTTAAAAGCAGGTATCAGCAGGTAAAAATCTGCTTCCCTAGGAGGCACTCATTTTTTGTCCTGTCATCTTTATTATACCTTTTTTTCGTCTGGTTGTCTAGTTTTGAGCCGTCTTTTGACTATATCATTATTATAGGCGATTGCAAAATGCAGAGC
>DGHF01000191.1 GCA_002392545.1 Ruminococcus sp. UBA3855 | reverse complement strand
GGCAAAGAAAAAAGCGTCCGGAAAAAGGAGGATATACCGTGACTTTTTACACATTTATGATGAGGACTCACCTTCACAATGATGACACACCTAAAGGCAGACTTGCCAGAAGCATGAAAAGCAACAAGGACAGGTTTCCGAAAAACGGCAAAGGCAAATACACAGGATGGCACCGCCTGATTCGCTGCTATCTGGAACGCACCAATGCCGATGATGAAATTCTCATCGCCTTTGAAGAAAGCTGGGAGGAATACGTTACTTGCGAGAAAAAGTAATTGAACAGAAATTCCGTGAAGCCGTCAAGATTCATGGCGGGCTTGCCTTGAAATTCACTTCTCCCGGTTTTGACGGAATGCCGGACAGACTGGTACTTCTGCCGAATGGGAAAATTGCCTTTGTAGAAGTCAAGACAACAGGTGAAAAACCTCGCCCCTTACAGCTTGCAAGGCACAGGCTTCTCCGGAAATTAGGCTTTAAGGTTTATATTCTTGATGACACCGACCAGATTGGAGGAATCATTGATGAAATACAGTCCCCATGAGTATCAGCGATTCGCAGTTGACTTTATCAAAACACATCCGATTTCGGCGATATTTCTTGACTGTGGGCTTGGAAAGACAGTCACAACCCTCACAGCAATCAATGATTTGCTGTTTGACAGCTTTGAAATCAGCAGGGTACTTGTGATTGCACCTTTGAGAGTCGCCCGTGATACATGGTCATCAGAAATCGAAAAATGGGAGCATCTCAAATTATTAACTTACAGCGTGGCAGTCGGAACAGCCGAAGAACGGATAACAGCACTCCGGAAGCAAGCTGATATTTATATTATCAACCGTGAAAACATACAGTGGCTGATTGAAGAAAGCGGTATCAAATTTGATTATGACATGATAATTATTGACGAGCTTTCCTCTTTCAAGAATCATCAGACAAAACGTTTCAAATCCCTAATGAAAGTCAGACCGAAAGGAGAAGCTTAAAATGCCAGTTGTCACAAAACTTCCTGCAACACTCAGCCGTTTTACCAATGCGCCCCTCACAGAAAGCAAAAAGCGGAAAGTCTGTGCGTACGCCCGTGTGAGCACGGACCATGATGAGCAGCTCACATCTTATGAAGCACAGGTATCCTATTATACCAATTATATTAACAGCCGTACAGACTGGGAATTTGTAAAAGTATACGCTGATGAGGGGATTTCCGGCTGTTCCACAAAAGGACGGCTAGGCTTTCAGACAATGGTGGAAGATGCCCTTGCCGGAAAAATCAATCTTATCATAACAAAGTCAGTATCCAGATTTGCCCGAAATACTGTGGATTCCTTATCCACCATCCGTAAGCTGAAAGAGCATAATGTGGAGTGCTATTTCGAGAAGGAAAACATCTGGAGTTTTGACCCGAAATGTGAATTGCTTTTATCCATCGTTTCCAGCATCAGTCAGGAAGAATCACGCTCCATTTCGGAAAATGTCACATGGGGACACCGGAAGCGCATGGCAGACGGAAAAGTCATCATGCCGTTCGGCAGGTTTTTAGGTTATGACAGAGGTTCTGACGGAAAGCCGGTTATCAATCAGGAAGAAGCAGAGACAGTCCGCCGCATATACCGCCTTTTTCTTGCAGACGGAAAGCCTAAAATCATCCCAGAAGAAGCCGAAACCGTCCGTCTGATATTTCGGCTGTACCTTGATGGAATGTCCACACAGAGCATTTCAAACTATCTTATCGAAAACAATATTCCCAATAAGCAGGGAAAAATTGAATGGCGACATGACATTATTCTCCGTATGCTGAAGAATGAAAAATATGTCGGAGATGCCCTGCTCCAGAAAACTTATACTGCTGATTGCTTGTCACATAAGGTCATGAAAAACCACGGCGAACGGACGATGTACTATGTGTCAGACTGCCACCCAGCAATCATTGATAGAGACACGTTCAATCTGGTTCAGCAGGAAATGAAACGTAGGATCGCCAAACGAAAGGTTAGCGACAGATGTATCACCGAACAAGGCAAATATTCCAGCAAATATGCCCTGACGGAACTGCTCATCTGTGGAGAGTGTGGTACACCATATCGCCGTGTGACATGGAATATTCATGGAAAGAAAGAGATTGTGTGGCGGTGCATCAGCCGACTTGACCATGGAAAGCGATATTGCAAAAATTCACCCACAATTCATGAAAAACCACTTCACAAAGGAATCGTTCAGGCGATAAATGAATATCATGGCTGTGCTGGAGAAATTGCTCAAATTCTGAAAATTGGAACAGAAGCGGTTTTGACTCAACAAACAAATGGCGAAATTTCGGCAATTCAAAAACGACTTACTGAAATTGATGAAGCCAGACAAAGCATGATAGACTTGATTGTGAATGGAGCAGTTGGAAGCGATTTTCTGGATGAGGAGTTCAAAAAACTGCATGATGAAGAAGAAAATCTGAATCAAACATTAACGGCATTAAAAGAACAAAATACTACTGATAGTGTGGTTCAGAAACAGCTTGATTCAGCCATTTCAGAAATATCAGCGGAAAATTTCAAGATGACAGAATTTGATGATGTGACAGTACGGCACGTTTTAGAGTGTGTCAGAGTGTTTGACAAAACACATATTCAGGTGATTTTCAAGGGTGGCTTTGAAGCCAATGTGGAAATTGACAAGAAATAAATTTTGATACTTACATAACAGCTTGTAATAGCAGGCTGTTTCTTTGTTGAGGTGTTTAAGATGGAAACTTTAAAAGAAAAATTTCTGAGAAAAATAAAAATTTGTTATGCCAAGCAGGTAAAAGAATGGATGCAGTCAGACCCGAAAAAATTGATTGACAATGCATCTCGAATTGCTATCACAAAACAGATTGATGAAATTCTGGCAGATGTGGTGAACGATATTGAAATGAATTATTTGATACAGTTCAAAGACCCATTGAAAATTGTAACGGATGTGTGGATTGTTGGGAATGGAGCTTCTTCAATTGATTTTGATGAGCAGTTGTCATGGTTGGTTTGGGAATTGACTGACAGGCGTGATGCGGATGGATTCTACGAGAAAGAAAACTAAATTTAGATTGCCCTTTTTGAGCGAATACAAGCCCCACAGACAAGCCTTCACAAGTCAATCGTTAAAGTATACGATAAAAAATAGAAAGCCCACACAAGCGATTTTTGACGACATTTTGAATGTGAAATGATGGGAGTGAAATCAATGGAGAAGAAATATTATATTGCCTATGGTAGTAATACTTTTGAAGAACAAATGAAACGGCGTTGTCCAGATTCTAGACTGATTGGTACAGCAATGCTGGATGGATTCGAACTGCAATTTCAAGGAACGGCGACTGTTGTTCCGAAACAAGGTGCATGGACTCCTGTGCTGATATGGGAAATTTCAGAGCTGGACGAAATTCGTCTGGACGTTTGCGAGGGAGTTCACAATCAGCAGAGAAACAAAGTATTCCTGTGCCAGTCCGTTTTCTGTTCTTGAAGTGAATTCTTCCACAAATACTGCGTTTTTTAAGTAGTTAAAACTGGTTTCGATTCCCCATCTGAGCGAATATAGTTTTTTTAAATCACGCTTTGGAAATTCTGCACGTTCCAGATTGGTAATCAGAATTTCTTCTGCT
>DGHF01000185.1 GCA_002392545.1 Ruminococcus sp. UBA3855 | reverse complement strand
GCAAGGTCGGTGATGTGGTTCTGTCTTAAGTTTTGTAATTGGATGAGCCTTCCGGCAAACCGACCTGTCCTATTTGCACCATAAAAGAAAAACATACCTCTTGCCCTGCCGTCCTCTCCGACAGCGTTCTGCATGGCTGTGTATTTCTTTACCGAGGATTTGGCAGACTGCTGACGGAGCAGGAGAACCTCTTCTATTTCAGGAGAAAGCCCTCCTGTTTTCAAGAGTTCCTGCACATCAGCCTTTCCAAGGCTTTCTGTTTCCACTCCGTTGTCTGCAAGCCATTGTTTCATCTGAGCCACAGAGTTTGGATTTTCCAAGCCTGTCAGCTCTTTCAGTCTTGTTATAAGTTCTGTACGGCTCTGTTCATCTGCGGCAATAGCACGGCTCACAAAGTCCATGTCAAGCTGTATGCCACGGTCATTGATTTCTTCGCTGAGATGATACTCGTCCCATACAGACTGCGGAACAGGGAAACGCTCCACTTTGCGGTCGATTGCCATTTCTGCCTCAACATCTCGCTTGTTATAAGCCTTGTATGTTTCCCACTTGTCGGGTGCATCAGATGGGAGATGTCTTGTTCCGTTCCGTGCAGGTTTGGAAAAGTAGTCAATCAGCCTTTTGCCTTCGGTCATTTTCTGCTCCTCGATTTTCAGCACCTCACCGACACTTGCAAGCGACAAAGGCAGTCCGAGGTAAATGGCGGCAAGCTGTGAGCAGTACCAAGAGGACGGGTCAAGAAATCCGCTGACAGAATCCTCCGGTATGCTGTAGGTGTCGTATTCACGGAGCAATTCAGGGTAATTTCTCCTAAGATAAGCAGAAAGGCATACACGTTCAAAATTAACATTGTATGCCCACTTCTCTATATTTTCATCAATCAATGCTTTGAGAATATCATCAGGAATCTTCTCACCGCTTGCAACATCGACTGTCTGAACCTCAGAACCGTCCACAGAATAGCTAAATAACAGTATTTCAAAATTTTCAGAAGAAGCATATTTATAAACTCCGCACTTCAATAAATCCACATCAGAATAAGTTTCGATGTCACAAACAATCTTTTTCATAAACATTCACCACTGCCCACCCACGGCTTATCACCGCAAACGCCCACCCGTTTGTCAGTTGCTGTTAAGAGAGAAAATCATCATCGTCATCATCAGCAAAGTCATCTTCTGCTCTGCTTCTGCCGCCAAGAGAGGGACCGTCTGCAATCTTCTGCAAATTGTTCAGTCCGCAGGCAATGCCCTTATTTCCGTTGCTGTTGAAAGCGTAGAAATTCACACTTGCACGACCATAACAACCAGAATAGATTTCACTGCGGTCAATGATATGTTCACGGTTGGCATCCACAATACCAGGCTGTTCACTGGAATTTGCATTGATGAAATAACAGCCTGCATATACCTCATCATCAGGTCTTTCTTCATCTCCGTCACGGAGAGGAGTTTTCAGCTTGTCAAGCGGAGGCACTGTTTTGCTGTTGCCTTTCAGCTTGCTCTGTCCTTCCTCGTATGCTGTCTGGATTGCAGCCTTTACCTTTTCAATCGTCTTGGTGTCGCTCTTGGAAATGATAAAGGAAACGCTGTACTTCGGCTGACTGCCGTTGATTGACTTAGGTTCCCACACATTCACATAAGACCATCTTGTCTTAGGTCCTAAAATTACTTTAGCCATGTTATTCATCCTCCTTGAAATCTTCAAATACATCTTCTACAGCCGGACGCTTGTCTGTTTCCGGTGCGAGTGTCAATTTTCCTTGTGGTTTGTACACTAAATCACCGAGAATTTCAGCAAAGTTTTTCTTGCCCATCAGCTTTTCCATTTCCGTTATCGGAATCAGGGTAGAACGGTAGATGTCCTCATACCCTGCCTTGATAGCTGTTTGAGCTACTTTCTCTTCATCAGTGTATTTTCGTCTTGATGCACTCCGCACAATCTTGAAACCCGTCCAATGCTTTCCATGCTTGGTAGCCTGTTCCAAAGCGTACTCCTGCACTTCTGTTGCCCATCTGGTAAGGTCGGGCAGTTGTGTCAAAACTTCTGCTACTTCCTCATCGGTAAGCAGTGGAGGTTCTTCGAAATCGAACCTTGCCATTTTCAGTTTATCCTCAGCTCTTTTCCGGCACGTTGCCTTTGCACGGCAGAACGTACACCAATCGCCGGAACAATACTCACCCTCGCCCTTTGCGGCAAGCTCTGCTTTAGGTTTCAGTTCGTTTTCAGCCCAGTCAAGCAGTTCAGACACAGAGATTGTCCATGTACTGACATTTTCTCGTCTCGGCTGAAAAATTGTCATGGCAACAAACTCAATGTCGTACAAGTCCTGATAAATTGCCAAAGCACCAAGAGCATACAGCATCATCTGCGGATTATGCTCTGCCTCGACAAGCACACCCAGACCGTACTTGAAATCTACAATATGGAGCGTATCGTCTGCAACAATCAGGCAGTCACCCGTTCCGAATCCGTCCGGAACATAAGCAGAAAAGTCAAGCCTCTGTTCAATCAGCACCACAGGGTCTTTGCATTTCTGCTTTGCCTGTTCATACTGTTCCATGACGAAATCCACATAAGCATCAGAGCATTCTTCCATTTCATCGGTATTATAATCTGATACTGGTCGCTTGCTCCTTTTTTTCAGAGCCTTTTTCAGTTTGTGTTCGCAGAGTTCATGAGCCGCTGTGCCTTCGGCTGCCGCTTCACTTCCTTTGTTCTCGAATGACTTCTCAAGCATGGCTGATGGTGTACAGTTCAGCCATCTATGGCTTGACGATGCCGAGAGAACTGCGTGTTTCAGTGGTGGCATATCTTCTCCGCCTCCTGCAAAACAGCCTCGTAGTCATCTTCTTTGACATCGCTCAGTTTTTTGCAGTTGAACTTTGTCAGAATTGCCTTGACATCAGCGGTGTAACCGTCAGCAGACAGCTTGGCAAGCACACCCCGCACTTCTTCAAAGCTGTGTTTCGGCTTTTCTTCCTGCTTTTTCGGTTCTTCTGTCACCAGACCGGAAAGCTCATCAGTAATTCTGCCGAGTGCTGCTATCGTGTCCTGCAACGCACCAATAATCACATCGTACTTCATCAAATAACCTCCTTGCATTTATTCACGATAGTAGTTAGAGGCATATTCGCTCAATATTCCGTCAACGACGGCGCACTTCCGTTCATCAGAAAGCTGACCCTTTATCTCGTCCAATGTCTGGAACTGCTCCCTTGACAAGATATTTCTGTGAGGATGATACCAGTCAGGCAAAGCCAGACCACCGCCCTTGCCGCTTATCTGTAGTATTGGATAGTCCAGAACAAGAACTGCAACATCACGCTTGATTGTAATCTTAGATACTTTCAATGTGTGTGAAAGTTCTTCAATGGTTAGTTTTCTCTTGCTGACAAGTATTCTCATGATTTCATCACGTCTTTCATTCGTTCGCAAATCGCCACCTCCTTTACCGTCTGTAATAATTATAACATGTAAAGGTATCAGTTTTTGATACCTTTACAGAAATTGAGTGACCCTTTTTATAGAGCATTAAGCCCCTCGACCTATCAGCCGAGGGGCTTTCACTTAGATTACCTGAAATTCAGGTGATTTGCCTTGTACACACATCATGCCCACACGGTCACCGTCAGCATTTTCCATTGCCGTATGATACTTATCATCGGTCAGAAGTGTATCTGAACCTGTGATTTCCATTGCCAGAATCAAATAATCCACATTCACAGCAGCATAGTACTGTTCGCCGTTTCTGCTCCGTGGGAGTGGATAGCCGATAGAAAACGGAATCTTCTGCTTGCCGTGTGTCTTTTTCCATGCTTTCAACTGTGCCACCGTATACGGAATTTTGTAGGCTGTTCCGTTGGTATCAAATTGGTTTGCAATATTGTCATAAAGGCTGTCAATGCCGTTTTCGTATTCTTCCTTACGTTCCGGCGGTGCAAAGGTCAGTCCGTCCTTGCTGTCGGAGATATAGAAATTGAAAGCCGTGCAAGCAAAATACCGTCCGTCACGTTCGTGAGCGACAGAGATGGAAGGCTTGCTCTGAGCGTATTTGTCATGGCACATCTTCATGAAACGCTTGACTGCTGCATAGTTTTTTCTGCCATTCTTTTTAGCATATTCGGCTCTCAAATCTTCCTCAAGGTCAACCTTCAAGGCATAGAGGATTGTGGCTGCATCTCCTTTGAAAATAGAGGTGTTTCGGATTTCATTGCCTGTGCGGTTTTCTTTGCGGAGATAATCATGCCAGAACTCTGCCGCCTCAGTCTTTTCAAGAGCCGACAGAGCGTTCAGGACTTCTACATAGATATTTGCTGTTGTCATGTCTGCTCCTCCTCATTCATCATCACTCATCTCTAATTCTTCCGCATCATCCAGAATGCTGTACAGCACACTGTAATCACCTACAGACCACAGGCTTTTAGGAATGTGTTCACCCATAGCAACCATAAGAAACGAAAATGCTAAGTCGTGCATCAGGCTGTCTGCCTTCTGGTACGTTACATCCCTGTACTCTCTATGCTGTCTGCAGAAGTCAACCACAACAACAGCCTGTTTCAGCCTGTCTGCATTATCATATATCCACTGGTATCTGTCATCATTCAGTTTCATAATTTTCCTCCTTGATGTTTGCGGTCTATTTCAATGGAAAATCGCCAAGGTCTTGATTCCGGTTTAAATCTATCCCACCGTTTCACATATTTTTCAGAGTACCGTTCTTCCGCCCTTTTTTCATAATTGCCATTTCTGAGCCTAATTACAATCACTCCGTCCGGTTCTACACTGTAACCGTCCACCTCGTCCATCAAATGGTCGAAAATGTCAATGTTTGTCCGCAGGTTATCCGCTGTACCAGATTCAACACTGATATTCTGGTCATAGGCGTTCCCCTCGTACACATCAAATTCCTGATAGCACTGACATACATTCAGCATATCCCATAGTGTCATCATGCCTTACCCCTCCATTGTAATCAGTTCACTGTATGGCAATGACTCAATCCATTTGCAGAAATCGTGCCATTCGTCAAGTTTATGGTTTTTCCGTGCGTGGTAGATGTTTCTCAATACTGCGTAGTTTGCCTGCCATGTGAAACGCTGATTGTAGGAACTCGGTAAAAGCTGAATCAACTGCCACCAGTCTTTCTTATCCTTGGTATCCAGATAACGCTCACGGTAGTAATTCAGGCACTTGCAAAGGTCAGATATCACCTTGATAGGGCTTTGGTAGTAAGTTGGATTATCATCGTCATTATACAGATGTTCCACACTGAAATCAGAAAGGGAGAACTCCTTTTCCTGAATCTTGTGCATTGTTGAACAGGAGTTTCTGACCGTTCCGACCTTGTAAGTATCCATTTCTTTAATCCAGTACAGCGGAGCGACAATATCGCAGGTAACGGTTATCATTCTCATGAATTTGGAATGGTCTGTTCCTGCTTTGACAAGCTGTTTCATCAGCGTGAGGTCTTTTTCGCCAACATCAAATACCATCTTCATTCCGTCATCGTGAGGATGTCCAGCAATTTCGTTTTCAGTGAACCAGCCACTGTCTGATTTCTTCCAACTGTTCATTGGGTTTCGCATGCCACGAATAGCGGCTTCAAAACCGTAAACATCTGTTCTTTCAATCTGAATCATTGTGTTCCTCCAAAATTTCAAGGGCTTTCAGAAAACCTCTGTACCAAGCCTCCTTGTATCTGTCCTCGTCCCCGTTCTTGAAATCGGCTCTGTATTCGTACTTGTAGGCATTAAGCTTGCAGAAGTCCATAACCGCCTCTGCACCGAACTTTTCAAGCATTTCCTGAATACACTCTTTTCTTCCTTCCTGCGTGTAATGAGCAGGAGAGTTCACATTGTCGCTTTTCGGCGGAGATGGCAGGTGCATCCAGTGTGTCACCTCACCACAGTCTGCCCAGAGTTCCCATTCACCATTTTTGTCGGTGCTGACGGTTGCAATAAATCCGTCATTGAAATGTGCGAGAACCTGTTCTTCAGGTTTTGGCATTTCCATGTCAACAGAAATCCATTTATTCATTATCATCATTCCTTCCTAAAAGCCAGTCAACAGACACTCCGAAGTAATCAGCAATTACATCAAGTGTCACAACAGAGGTGCTTTTGCAATGCAGAATGTTGGAAAGTCTCGTCCGTGTAAAGCCAAGTTCTCTCGAAATCTCGGATTGCGATTTTCCGGACTGTTTTATCAGATGATAGAGCCTTTTCCTGAACTTTTCCTCATCAATCACAAAAGCACCTCCGGACTGGTTAATCTTCATATGGCTTGCCGTTCAGCAGAAAGTTGCTGTCGGTGTACTCATGGTCGAGAAAATTTCTCAAATTTACAGCGTTCATCACTCCTTCACCGCCAGCCTCTATAAAGCTTATCAGTGTTTTGATAGACAGCTTGAAAAGAAAGGCTGCCAGTTCATCGTCATTCAGACTTCTGATTTTCTCTGCATTCGTCATTTTCTGTCACCCTCCTTTCTTCAAGCTGTTTCTGAAGTGATTCTATTGTTGTTGCAAGTGCATCACATTTTCCCTCAAGCATATCGATTTTTCTTTGTTTGCTTTCCGCCATTTTAGCAAACACAGCACATGAAATGAGTAACAGCCATTCAAACGGTTGCATTATCATTCACCTCCTTTGAAATACTTCTCAAATTTGTCGCAGTCGTAGGGAATAGCGTATTTCTTACTGCATTCAGGGCAGAAAGCCTTATCATCAGCTACACACCAACCGTCAACTGCAAACATAAGAGGGTCTTGCCTGCGGGCTGTTATACCACATTTACTGCATTTAATTTTAATTCCGGTTTTTCCCATTTCATGAAACACCTCCGTGATACAGTCCTGCAAGTTTCAGCTTTTTGAGAACTGCTTTTTGACGAGGATTCGGCTCACCTGCAATACGGCGATTCCAGACCGCTATACAGCCCGTGTATCCTGAAAGCCATGTCAACAAATCAGCATAAAATTCACAGGGTACACAGTTTTCAAGTTCTTCTCTGGAAATGCCGTCACGCTTGCAAGCATAGCGAATCAGGAATTCTTGGTGTGATGGAACAGCATAGTGGACTGTTCCCTTCGGTTCAATGATGACTTCCAGATAATCTATGAAATTTGCCTTGTGAGTTTCAATATCGAAAGGCTGATTCATAATCTCGTAATCGGTCATTTGTCTGCCTCCTTGTTCAGCCATTGAGAAATGCAATCCTCACAGTCTTTTACATTTACAGGACATTCACATATACCGGACCTATTTTCCAGCAAATCCATCACACATACAGAAGGCTTAAGCCATGTAAGCCTTGCGTTCATCTGTAGCAGGATATCGTATTCATTGGTTTTCAGAAGTTTTTCTCGGTTCTTCATGTGGTTTCCTCATTCCATGTGGGAAGTTGTCCTGTTGCTTGGTAAATCTGCCCGTCCTTGAAACCTTTTTTGTAAACAGCATTGATAATGCTGTCACCCCAGCGGATTTCATATTTCTTTTCGCATTGCTTGCAGACCTGTCCACCCTCTGGAATGACTGCTCCGCAACATACGCAATGATTCTCATTCATTTTTCTCCGCCTCCCTGCCCGTACAACACGACTTTCAAACCGGAGTTGGTTTGAATGCCGTTCACTTCTTCAAAATTAAAATTCATTGTGATTCTCCTTTCACACTTTGTACCATATCGCTCCCGTTGATGATGTCAGCACATACATCCGCAAACATTTCTTGCAAAACTCCGCAGATTTTCTCTTTGTCTGCCGTTTCCGGAGCGTTATCAACGATAAACTGTGTCAATGCATAATTCCACTGCGTAAACGCCCAAAACAATTCATCAGCTCTGGTATCGTCACAGGATGAAAAATGCGTGTGACTGCAAGTTTCCTTACCGAAATAGCGAAATTCCGCTTTGATTTTCTCTTTCATACTTTCACTTCCTTTCTGCACTTTCCGCAGAGTTCCGGTGCAGTCGGGCTGAGTGCATCGTCAAAGTCAAGTTCTTCACCGCATTTATCGCAAAAATGGCTAAATTCCACATCCCAATGAGGGCACTGCACACAATACATAGGATTATTCCGGTATGTCATGCAGTGGCTCAAAGGGTAATGAATGTGACAAAATCCATAATCCCGAATCATTTTCGTTCCTCTTTCAGGGCGGAAATGTATTTCTCAAACTTTGTTTCCATCATGGAAATTGACTGTCTCCGTGAAAAATCTGTACGGCATTTGCGAGACAGATAAACCGTCATGTGTTTCAGTGCATCGTCAAACATTCTGAAATATGCATCAAATTCACCATCAGACACTTTTTCCGGCAATGTTTCCTGAACAGCCAGCTGTTCTTTTAAGCCAGAGTTTTCACTTTCCAGCTCCTGAATGCGTTCCAGAAGTTCCGGACTGTCTTCATAGACCGTTTCTTTTTGGGGCTTTTTCTGAAGTTCGTCCAGTTTTTGCAAGGCTTCATCACGCTGCTTCTTTGTCTCATTCAGCTGGTCGATTTTCCGGAGAAAGTCGCCTTGTTCTGCTACATGATGCTCAATCATTTCCGCTCTTTCAGCTTTCAGCCGTTTGATTTCTGCTTGCAGCTCCTTGACACTGGTTTCCTGCGGATTGACACGTTGTGTCAGCTCCTCACGGTCTGCCTCATCCAGCTTGGCAAGTAAAGCAAGTTTCTGAACTCCAATTTGTAAAGTCGACTTTACAAAATCCTCAGGCAAGTTTTCAGCGATTTTCAAATAAGTGTAACCTTGCTGACGTGTAAGCCCGATTTCATTCTTGCAATAATCCTCAAAATTCTGATAACCTAA
>DGHF01000156.1 GCA_002392545.1 Ruminococcus sp. UBA3855 | reverse complement strand
GTTTTCAGCAGATTCATGTCGGGTTTCATCTGTTCCAATACCTGCTTGTCGGTGAGGAGTTCGGTCATGTGGAATTCCTCTAAAGCGTGTTTTTGCAGGACTTCTGCGGTCTGACGTGGGAACAGTTCACGGACTTTGGTTATCCATTCCGCTGCGTAGAGGTTTGAACCCTCTGAACCGCCTGTTCTGTCACCTGTGCGGATGTCGTCACCGCCAGCCTTTCCGTAAAGATATTCGAGTAAATCTTCCATCTGTCCGAAAGACTGCAATTCTCTCTGTGAACCGCTGAAAGATAACGATTGTTCAGACTGCTTGCCTAAAATCAACCGCCAACGGTTTAAAGTCTGTTCTTGTGTATTCATAAATTCTCCTTATAATTTGAATTGTTCTTTGATGTCCTTGAAACCTAATTTTTCGGCTTTATAGTTCAGGAGGATAACATAAATTTCATGTTTCTGGTTGTCAATGGCTGTTTGGATGAGCTTGTCAATGTTCTTTTTCGTGAAAAGATTGTCAACAGCTATGAGGGATTCAATGACGGCAATGTCATTTTGTTGAATCACATAAGTGACAATTTTTTCAAATTCATTGATAAGTGCCTTTGTGTCTTTGGTCTTGCGATAATATGCCAAAATAAGATTCTTACATTTTCTAAAAGCTTCATATCCAATATCTGTCACCCCGTCCGGAATGACAACATCTCCGCCGTTTCCGGTGTACTTTACTAATACTCCATTTTCAATGATAAAATCACTCATACATGATTTTCCTCCACTATACACGACAAAAGCCCTCTTTCCAATGGCTTTCGCCGATATTCCAACAATTGATACACCAGTTTTCACGCTGGTATAATTTCTGTAGTCTGTCAAGTTCCTGCAATGCTTGTTGTTTCGTCAGAAAGCAGTCACTCTCTAAGATGTTGATTTCGTCTAAGTCCTCGTTTTCGTCATAGCCTTGAATTATCCAAACCGTTTCAGGCAAATGCTCCGCACGGATGACCTCTTTTTCCTCAATCCGATAAGTACATGGATACTCCGAAAAGCCTTTGACATTCTGCAAGTAATATTTTGCTGTCCGTTTGGCTTCTTCTCGGCTTGCGAAAATGCCAATCGTGAAATCTTCGGAATAATTTTCATAGGATAATTCCGTATCAGTCAGAATCAATTGATATAGTTTCATGTGATACCTCTATAATTTGAACTGGTCTTGAATGTCCTTGAAACCTAATTTTTCGGCTTTATAGTTCAGGAGGAGGACATAAATTTCATGCTGTTCTTTTTGAATGGCATATTCCAGATGTTGGTCAATATTTTCCTGCGTGAAAAATTGTTCTGAATCAAATAATGCTTGTAATGATTTGGTATCTTCAAAATTAAAAATATATTGCATAGTATCAGCTTCATTTTTTTTCAGGAAATCCAGAACATATTGACTTTGAAACATTGCATAATACTGTGCCAAAAAAGCATATTGCAGTTCTGCGACGTGTTCAGTCAAATTCTCTAATTTTTGGAATAAAACCGCCAACAGCACATCTTTCAAGTCTTTAGAAGCCAAATAATCAAATTCAATATTTTTGAAATGATAATTTCCAATTTCCAAGTTTTCTGTTACAATCCTATAAGCTGGACTTGTATAAAAAATTTTTATCATGAAATCAAAATCAGGAATTTTCAATTTGAAAAGTTGGCAATAGTCAAAAGCTCCTTTTCCAATCCGTTCCAAATGAGGCGGAAATTTTACCACACGCAAAGCATAACAACGGAAAAAAGCGTAATCTTCAATTTCCGTCACACTTTCCGGAATAATAACTTCGGTTTTCATTGGCGGGCAACAAATCAATTTTTGAGGGCTTTTTACATAGTATGAGGGGTAGGTATTACTGTATAAAATGCCGTCAATGCTGATAAAATGGTATCCGTTCCTACGGAAATATCTATCTTCTTCTTTTTCCTCCTCCATTTCAATTTCGGAAAGTCTGGGGCAAAAAGCCACCATTCCTGCACTGATATTTTGCACGCTGTTAGAAATGGTAATTTTCTCCAGATTCTTGCAATGAAAAAAGGCTTTCTTATTGATTTGCAAGACACCATTTAAAAGAATAATATGCTTTACATATTTACAATTTTCAAATGCAAGTGTATCAATGACATCAATTGTTTCGGGAATGACAACCGTTGTTTTTTTGGGGGATTCATCTTCAATATATTTTTCTAAAACGATATGCTGTTCAGCACCTTTGCGGAGTTTAAAAAATTTCTCACCTTGCATCTTGTTACTCCTTTCATAATTTAAATTGGTCTGCGATGTCTTTAAAACCTAATTTTTCGGCTTTATAGTTTAGGAGCATGACATAAATTTCATGTCGTTCTTTCTCAATGGCGTAATCAATCATTTTGTCAATGTTGCGTTTTGTGAGGAATTTCTCAGAATTGACAATTGCTGTCACGGTTTCAATGTCGTTTTCATCAATGAGATAGGGGAACATTTCAGTAAAGTTTTCCTTGATGTAGTCAATTGTCGGCTCGTCATCGGGGTTGTGAACGAAAAATGACCAAATGACGGAGTATTTCACATCATGATTCATTTCAACGGAGAAATCACGGTTTTCAACCATATCAAGAATTTCATCAATAATAAGACTTTCATCAATATCAAGAATTTCATCAATTTCTGCATATTTTACCAAAGAGAAGGTCAGTCCATGATATGTAAAATTAGTCAGGCTTGTGCATCCATTAAAAGCATTATATGCAATTTCTGTTACACTGTTGGGGATGGTGACAGAAGTCAGGCTGGTGCATCCTTCAAAAGCACTCCATTCAATTACTGTCACGCTGTTAGAAATGGTGACAGATTTCAGACTCTTGCAATCACAAAAAGCACCACTTCCAATTATCCTCACTCTGTTTCCAATGATGACAGAGGTCAGGCTGGTGCATCTTGCAAAAGCCCAATCCCCAATTGTTCTCACACTGTCAGGGATGTTGACAGAGGTTAGGCTTGTACATCCCTCAAAAGCACCATCTTCAATTGTTTTCACTCCGTTGGGAATGATAATATCTCCGCCGTTTCCGGTGTACTTTGTCAACACTCCATTTTCAATCATAAAATCACTCATAATTATTTTCCTTTCTTATTTATCAATCATGATTCCGAAAACCGCAGATTCTGAAAATTTCTGCATCAATTTCAGCCCCGAACGCTGTCAAGGCTTCATTGACAGATTCTTTGGCGAATAAATCCGTTTCCATGCCGTGCAGACTGCTGACATTTTGAGCAATTTCCTGAATTTCGGACGGTGTAAAATAGCTGAATGCCAACCGCAAAGAGGGCAATATTTCCATGAAATCATCATATTCCATATTCTGGAGTAATTTGTCCGTCATGTTGAGAAATTCCGTATCAGTCAGGGCAATGTCTCTAGCTGTCTCAAATAAGCCTTTCAGGTACAATGCGCCCTGTTTGCGGATGTCGGACGAACTTTTCAAATATCCCTGCATAGCAGTTTCCGCCTTTTGCAGATAACTCCCATCCATAGCATACAATAAGCCCATCACTGCACCATACACAGACGGTTCTTTTTGGGGGAGCATTGTCAGGGTAATGAACGCTTGTTTCAATTCGTCCTGACGGTCGGTTAATAGTCGCCCTGTCACTCCATACAGCAGACGGCAGATTTTAATACAATCCTGTGCCTGTTCAGGTTGCACCATTCCCATGGACGGAATCAGGGAAATCAATTTCGTAAAGCATTGCACCAGATAAATTTCATTTGCGCTGTCCTCAAATCCGTACAAATGCCGTAACTCCCGAAGCATATCGAAATAATACAGACCATTTCCGAGCGAAAAGAAATCACCGTCATTATTAAGAATTTCCTGCATGAGTTCAGGATGTGAGAAGGGGATACCCATTAAAAAACAATCCACACTGATTTGTGATGCAACTTCCGTTCTGCGTTCCTGCTGGATGCGTTTTTCTGCAACAGTCCGACAAGCTTCCATGAGGGTACTGCCGTCTGTGGTATGGTCAACGAGGGCAGAATCTACGGCAGGAGTACGACAATACCGCCATACTTCACGAACTCGGCTTCTGTCCTTGTTATGGTGGAGGTCAGAACCTTTTTTGCGGGTGGCAAATTCTGTATTGAGAAATTGCATTTGATGAAAGAAACGGCTTTTCATCAGTTCGCTTTCTTTGGCGAAAAGAGAAATTTCAACTTCCTGCGGTACAACGGTATCACTTTTGAGCCGGAATGCCTTACATTGGCTTTCAAAATCCTCTATCAACGGCGGAATAAATTCTTTATTCCCGATATGCCCGATACCGTCACCCATTGCCAATTTGCGCAGAATATCCAGAGGCAAAGCGGATGCGGTTGTTTTTTCTCCCTTAATCAGGGAAGAGGTCACACCATCCCATACTTCCATGAAACCAGTTTCCGGCGATTCTCGCAAAGATGCCAACCCCTGTGCCAAACTCCATGCGGAGGTAATATCTGAAATCGCTATGGGAATTTCTT
>DGHF01000244.1 GCA_002392545.1 Ruminococcus sp. UBA3855 | reverse complement strand
ACGCTTTCGGGTCAACACTGCAACCTTCCGGAATGACAGATTTGACCAAATTTGGACAGTTCTAATCAAGAGCGGGATGATGTAAAAGTTCTTCCAAAGGTTCAACTTCCCATCCATTTTCTTTGCACTCTTTCTCCCATTTTTCGTAGATTGCAAGTTTTCTGTTGATGTCTTCATCATCCCAGCCCAATTTTTTCATTTCAATTCGGAATTCTTCTTTTGTCATGGGATTACCTCAACTAATCAAGAATAGGTGGATGCACATGGTATTCTAATTTTTCTTCGGGGGCTATTTCCCATCCATTTGCTTTGCACTCTTTTTCCCATTTTTCGTAGATTGCAAGCTTCCTGTCGATATTTTCATCATCCCAGCCCAATTTTTTCATTTCAATTCGGAATTCTTCTTTTGTCATGGGATTACCTCAACTAATCAAGGATAGGTGGCCCAATATGTTCTTCCAATGGTTCTAATTCCCATCCATTTTCTTTGCATTTTTTCTCCCATTTTTCATAAATTGCAATCATATTATCAATGGCTTCGTCTTTCCAACCTAGCTTTTTCATTTCAATTCGAAATTCTTCTGTTGTCATGGAATCACTTCACTTTCTCATCTAATTGTCAAACGCTTTCGGGTCAACACTGCAACCCTCCGGAATGACAGGTCTGACTAATTTCGGACAGTTCCCGAATGCATCTTTACAAATGCGTTTCATGCCTGACGGAATGCGGATTTCCCGTAGGTTCTCACATCCCCAAAATGCCGACTTTCCAATAAAATCTACATTTTCAGGGAGCTGTATAGATTCCAGAGATTTGCACTCCAGAAAAGCCATTTCTCCGATTTCTTCCAGAAATTCAGGGAAATCAATTTCTTTCAGATTCTCACAATACGAAAATGCACAATCATCAATGGAAAGGACTGTTTCAGGAATGTGAATGTATTCCAATGATTCACAATCCGACAAAAAGCCCATGGGAATTGCTATCATGTCGGGCAATTGCACACGCTTCAATTTGGTACAGCCATTCAAGGCACTTTCCGCATCGGATAGCGACAATCCGCATTCTGTCTCATCTGTATCATTGAAAATAATTTCCTCTAATGCTTGACTGAAATCAAATGCATACCGTCCAATATATTTTACACTTGGCGGAACGACAATTTTCGTGATACCCTTTGTAATACTCAGCCCCAAATCTTCAATGGTATGCACAGTATCAGGGATGTAAATTTCTCCCTTTAGGGGGACACCCTGCAATCCTGAAATGATTCCCACCGGAATTCCTTCAATATGAGAGGGAATGCTTGTCGCCGTAAATTTATGACTGAACCCGACAATTTTAATTTCATCCCTGTTGTTTTCGTCAGGAACGATATAATATTTGAAACCGTCCTCGGTGGTTTTGGGGATTTCGAAAAATTTCCGTAACTTGTCTTTGAACTCCATGACAATCACACATTCTTGAGGAGATGCCCCATTTTATCACGTTTGGTCTGCAAATAGAACAAATCCTCTTTTTTAGGTGCAATTTCGATAGCTTCACGGCTGACAATATGAATGCCATATTCCGACAAATCCGAAATTTTATCGGGGTTATTGGTCATAATGCAGAGTTCAGTTGCGCCCAAATCTTTGAGAATCTGTGCACCCTCTGAATAGTCACGCAAATCAGGAGCAAAGCCGAGTTCAATATTTGCCTGAACCGTGTCAAGACCCTGTTCCTGCAAATCATAAGCCTTGATTTTGTTCAGCAGACCAATTCCACGCCCCTCTTGACGGAGATACACCAGAATGCCCCTGCCTTCGCTTGCAATGCGTTTCAAGGCTTCATCCAACTGCTGACCGCAGTCGCAACGATTCGACCCGAACACGTCACCAGTCAGGCACTCTGAATGCACTCGACACAATACGGGTTCACCGTCTGCCACATCACCCATGACAAGGACAGCGTGTTCTTTTCCGGTGATTTCGTTCTGATAGCCGTAAATTAGGAAATCGCCGTATTTTGTCGGGAGATGTGCAGAAGTGACACGCTTCATGAATTTGTCATGCATACGGCGGTAACGCTGTAATTCTTTGATAGTCGTGATAACAAGATTGTGTTTTTGCGCAAACTCCATGAGTTGAGTTGTCCGCATCATTGTGCCGTCATCTGCCATGATTTCACAGCACAGACCACATTGTTCCAATCCAGCCAGACGCAACAAATCTACGGTAGCTTCTGTATGACCATTTCTTTCCAGAACTCCGCCAGCCTTTGCTTCCAATGGGAACATATGCCCCGGACGGCGGAACTCTGACGGATTGGAACTTTCCACGCATTTTCGAGCAGTATAGCCACGTTCCAGAGCGGAAATTCCGGTGGTTGTATCAATATGGTCAATGGATTCTGTAAAGGCGGTGCAGTGATTGTCCGTATTGTTGGCAACCATGGCATGAAGTCCCAGCTTTTGAATATAAGCATGAGACATGGGCATACAGATTAAGCCTTTGGCGAAACTTGCCATAAAATTGACATTTTCCGTCGTGGCGAACTGCGCCCCACAAATTAAATCGCCTTCATTTTCTCTGTCGGGGTCGTCAATGACGAGAATCAGCTTTCCAGCCTTTAAGGCTTCCAAAGCTTCAGGGATGGTGTTCATATTCATATAAAATACACTCCTTTCAGGAATCAATTTTAAATAAAGCCGTAATCTGCCAGAAACTGCGGAGTGATACCGCCGGTATTTTTGGCATTTCCGAGCAATTTTTCAACATATTTGGCAATAATATCAGTTTCGAGGTTCACAATGTCACCGCTCTTTTTTTGGAGTAAAATTGTTTCTGCACCTGTATGGGGGATGATACTCACGGCAAAATCAGCCTTCGAGACTTTGGCAACGGTCAGACTGATTCCGTCAATGGCAATACTGCCCTTTTCCACGATATACCGCAGAATTTCGGGAGCTGTTGCAATTGTTACCCAGACAGCATTATCATCTTTCTGGAGTGTTTTCACAACTCCTGTACCGTCAATATGACCGGAGACAATATGCCCTCCGAATCTGCCGTTTGCAGACATAGCCCTTTCAAGGTTGACACTGCTTCCATGGTGAAGTCTGCCTAAATTGGTGCGTTTCATCGTTTCAGGCATGACATCCGCAGAAAAGGACGAACTATCAAAACGGCACACTGTCAGACAAGTACCGTTCACGGCGATACTGTCACCAATATGCACATCTGAAAGAATTTTTTCCGCTCCGACTGTCAGAACACACGAACGAACACCCCATTCAATTTTGTGAATTGTTCCGATTTCTTCAATGATTCCAGTAAACATTATTTTTTCAACACCTCAAATTCTAACAGGACATCATCCCCGAAACGAGAAATTTCAGGCTGTGAAAGCTGATAAGCTTCATCTACCTCATACACTCCCAGACCGCCCACACCAGACTTTGCAGAGACTCCCCCGAAAATTTTCGGGGCAATGTAAACTTGCACTTTCTGGACGATTCCGGCACGGAGAGCCGATTCATGCAACGCTGCACCGCCCTCCAATAAAACAGAATCAATTCCCAATGCACCTAATTTTCTCATGAGGTTTTTCAGGTTGACACGTCCGTCCGGTGAAGTGACTTCTAACAGATGTACTCCACGGCTTTCCAGCAGTTCCATTTTCTTTTTGTCGCTCCGGCAGTATGCGACATAAGTCGGGATGTCTTTTGCCGTCATGACGAGTTTGCAGTCAAGCGGTATCTGCAAATTGGAATCACAGATAATTCTTGCCGGATTGCTGGGGTTTTCAATGCGACAAGTCAAAGTTGGGTCATCATTGATAACCGTACCAATGCCAATCATAATTGCCGAACAGCGTTTTCTTGTTTCGTGGACATTTCGCCGAGATTCTGCGCCGGTAATCCATTTAGACAATCCGGCACGGGTGGCAATTTTTCCGTCTGCGGTCATAGCGATTTTCATAATGACATAGGGTTTTTTGTGAGTGATGTAGTAGAAAAAGATTTCATTGAGTTTGTCGCATTCTTCCTTGCAAA
>DGHF01000093.1 GCA_002392545.1 Ruminococcus sp. UBA3855 | reverse complement strand
AAAAAGATACTGAACAGGCTCTAAGGAATTACAACAAAATAGCTTGAACATTCTATGAAGATTGTTACGGTAATTCTTTGGTTTTCATTTTCAAACTGTTCAATTTATAGAGCATTAAATCCTAACATTATTTTACTTCATCCCAGATGAATTCTTTGTTCTCATATAAATTTTCTAATGCATCAAAAATATTGTTTCCTAAAAGTGTAATATCATATTCAGCAACGCCATAAATTTTTAAATTACTATCCATTAACAAAGAAACATTCGTGAAATGAATTCCGCCAATAGGAATAAGTGCTACTTTTGTATATTTTTCATAATCTTTCATGAATTCGTCTATTACACTATATTCAACAGGGAAAAACTGTATCTTATAAATAGTATGATATTCTCTATTATCTGTCATCATTTTTTGTGTTTTTAATGTAATTTCCAAATTAAAAAAATTTTCTAAAAATTTTTTTTGATTATTACTAACATGATAATTAAATTTATTAAAAGAAATCAATACCTCATCAATATTTACTTTTCTATCTTCTGACCAACCATTTTCATGCAAAATTTTTTGAATATTATTATTAGGGAGTAACATTTTTATTATTTTCCTCCCATTGACAGTACTTTCCAATTGTTTTTTTCTAAATCTTGTATACTTGCAGATGAATTTTGTTTCATTGAAGCATCAAGTGCTAAATTTAATGCAATGTTTACTAATGGCGGACTAAACATTGCTATTCGTGATTGATATTTAAGACGAATTGCTGTCCATCGTTCTTCTGCTCCAATTGCAGAAACTTTGCATGAAGCAACATCAGAAGACAATGCTAACATATGCTCATCTATTTTTAACAAACGTGATGTTAAATTATCCACTTCTGAAAAATCTGGTATTACATCCAATAAAACAAGTTTTTTGCTCATATTCTTTCCTCAATTCTGATTTTTCCGGAATCCAAGGTAACTTTCCAGAATAATCACCGCAGCGACAGCATCCACGACATTTTTCCGTTTCTTGCCTCTGGTGTTGGTGGTATTCAAATACTGATGAGCGGAAACAGTAGTGCATCTTTCATCCCACATGACGAATTCAAGCCCTGTCAATTCTTTGAGACGTTCAGCGAATTTCTGGCATTTTTCGGCACGTTCGCCAATGGTATTATTCATATTTTTAGGATAACCCACCACAAGCAATTCTGCTTTCTGTTCCTTTGCGGACTGTGCGACAGCCTGAGCGCATTTTTCAAAATTCTTTTCGTGAATGACAGTCAGGGGACTTGCTAAAAACTCGCTTTTGTCGCAGACAGCAAGCCCTGTGCGACTGTCACCAAAATCAACACCCATAATCTTCATGGCATCACCATGGCTGAACTGTTCCGACAATCTCACGAACAGTATCAATATTCTGGCTGTCAAGGAAATCATTCATTTCATTGATAATTCTAATAGGTGCATAAGGGTCAGTGAAGCAAGCCATCCCGACTTGTACAGCACTTGCACCGGCAAGCATTAACTCAATCGCATCTTCTCCGGAACTGACACCGCCCATTCCAATAATCGGAATCTTGACAGCGTTCGAAACTTGCCAAACCATCCGGACGGCAATGGGGAAAATTGCACCGCCTGACAATCCGCCGACATTGTTTCTTAAAACGGGTCTTCTTGTTTTAATGTCAATGCGCATTCCCAAAAGCGTATTGATGAGTGAAACCGCATCTGCTCCGGCACTCTCGACAGCCTTTGCAATGTCAGTAATACTTGTCACGTTAGGGGAGAGCTTCACGACAAGGGGCTTTTTGGTGGCATTTCTGACGGCTTTTGTGACCTGTTCCGCCATCTGGCAGGACGTGCCGAACGCTGCACCGCCTTGCTTGACATTTGGGCAGGAGATATTTAATTCAATCATATGTACATCTGTGTCGTTCAGTTTTCCGGCGACTTCTGCGCATTCCTCAGCGGTTGCACCTGCGATATTCGCCAAAATGACGGTGTCTTTATGTAACAGGTTAGGCAACTCCTTTTCGATAAAGGCATCAATTCCGGGGTTTTGCAGTCCGACAGAATTCAGCATACCGGACGGAGTTTCTGCAATTCTGGGGGCAGGGTTTCCGGTGCGGAGTTTTCCGGTTGTGCCTTTGGTAGCGATTCCGCCCAATTTGGAAAGGGGATAAAATTCTTCATATTCCCGACCATATCCAAACACGCCAGATGCCGGAATGATGGGATTTTTGAAATCAATTCCGCAAATATTGACAGATAAATCAGCCATTAGAAAAGCACCTCCTCAGCTTTGAAAACAGGTCCATTTTTGCATACGTGCTGGAAATGGATTTCGCCCTTTTCGTCTTTGGTCTGACAGGCACACCCCAGACAAGCACCCACTCCGCAAGCCATACGCTCCTCAAGGGAAATTTCACAGTAAGTCTTGTTGCGGATGCACAGTTCTGCAACTGCTTTCAGCATGACCAGTGGCCCGCACGCATAGACCGCATCAATGCCCTCACTCAAAAACTGCTCTAGGGGAGCTGTTACAAATCCCTTGACAGCTCCAGCTGAGCCGTCTTCTGTGCAGGTGATAACCTGTGTTCCGAACTGTTCGAAATCCTCTTGTAAGATGACTTGTCGGAAACTGCGGAAACCGCTGATAGCTGTCGCCTTGTTGCCGTAATACTTCGCCAATGGGAGCATGGGCGGTACACCGATTCCGCCCCCGACTAATACAACGTGTTCTGCATCCGGTTTGAGCGTGAAACCATGCCCCAAAGGTGCAATCATATCCATTCGCTGACCTTCATTCATGTTAGCGAGAGCCTTTGTTCCCTTGCCACGGATGGCGAACACAATCCGCAATGTGCCGTTTTCGGGGTCAATGCCTGCGATGGAAATCGGACGGCGCAAACCGTAATTTTCCGGCAGGATATGCACAAACTGTCCAGCCTGTGCAATGTCCGCCACTTCCGGACAGTACAGCGTGAAACTGTACGTGTCCAGTGCAATGGCTTTTTTCTCAATGATAGGGTATAAACCCTGTGTGTATTTCATATGCTTTTTTCCTTTCTTTGCTTGATAAGTTTTATCAAGTCCATAATCCCATAGTAAACCAGAACGGGGACTTCCACAAATGCAATCACAATCCCAATTCCAAAATAAAATATGTTGTCAAGAAATTTGAATGTGATATAGAAATATAATATCGTCAGTAGAAACGCTGCCAATCCTGTGAAAATATTCGTTTTGTAGGTATCCTATTTCGCCCATTGATTTCAACCACCGTCTCAATTGCAAATTCTGTCAGATTTTCGTAATATCCACTAACTCAACGTCTTCCAAAGTTCTACCAGAGCGCAGGACATTCGCCAAGGCGTTGGCGGTGTCGATAGCCGTTAATGAGCAGATAGAGCGTTCAATTGCTTTACGGCGCATTTTCACGCTGTCACGGGCTGGAATTCTGCCCTTTGCAGACGTTGAAATCATGTAGTGAATTTTTCCGCTTTCGAGTAAGTCAATGGTATTGGGGTGACCCTCTGAAATTTTTCTGACGGTATTCGTGGCAATCATGTTATGATTCAGATAGCTTGCTGTTCCGCTGGTTGCGTAGAGATTAAAGCCCATCTGAGAGAATTTATCAGCAATGCGGACAATTTCCCTCTTTTCGCTGTCACGGACGGAAATCAGAACTCCGCCTTCCTTTTTGAGGTCGTAACCAGCAGCGACTAAGCCTTTCAAGAGTGCATCTTCAAATGTATGACCGATTCCCAGACATTCACCAGTGGATTTCATTTCAGGGCCAAGCATGGTGTCAACGTCCTGCAATTTCTCAAAGCTGAATACAGGGACTTTTACTGCGACATAATCCCCTTCAGGATACAAGCCGGATTCATAACCAAGTTCTTTCAAGGTTGCACCAAACATAATTTTTGTTGCAATATCAACCATGGGAATGCCTGTCACCTTGCTGATGTATGGCACAGTACGAGACGAACGAGGGTTGACTTCAATCACATACACTTCCCCACGATAGACAACATACTGAATGTTGACAAGCCCATTGACGTGCAGAGCTAATGACAAGCGTTTTGTGTACTCAATAATCGTTTCACGAACTTTTTTCGAGAGATTCTGTGCCGGATAAACTGAAATTGAGTCACCGGAATGCACACCGGCTCTTTCGATATGCTCCATGATTCCCGGAATAAGGAAATCTTTTCCGTCGCAGATAGCATCCACTTCCACTTCCGTACCCATCATGTACTTATCAATCAATACTGGATTTTCAATCATGTGGGAAGTAATAATTTCCATATATTCCTCAACATCCTGAACGGAATGTGCAATAATCATATTCTGTCCGCCCAATACATAAGAAGGTCTTAACAATACCGGATATCCCAGTTTTTCAGCGACTTTCACAGCTTCCTTTGTTGTCATGACAGTATAGCCCTGCGGTCTGGGGATACCGCATTGTTCCAAAAGTTCGTCAAAACGTTCACGGTCTTCGGCTGCATCGATGTCGTCAGCGGACGTGCCTAAAATATTCACTCCACTGTCTGCGAGGTGACGAGTTAATTTAATCGCAGTCTGACCGCCGAA
>DGHF01000048.1 GCA_002392545.1 Ruminococcus sp. UBA3855 | reverse complement strand
TACAGCATATTTTTGCAAATCAGGTCTATGGACTTGCACCGACTGAAATTATTTATCAGATAGCTTTGCATTTTATCCTTGATTTTGATACAGATGGAAATATCGAAAAATTCAATCTTAAACAGGTAGATGCTTTGGCGTTTTCCAAAAATGGCACGTTAGAGCAAGAATTAAACAGATTATTTGATTAAATTTTATAGAAAAGGGGAAATTGAAATGAAATTGAAAAAAATGCTTGCAACTGTGCTTGCGGCAATTGTATGCACAGCTCCGATGATGTATCCTAATACCAGTGGTACATCCGTGACAGCAGAAGCATCATCTTATTCAGATATTCCAAGCGAATATGTGACTGCTTGTGAGTGGGTCTGGAACAACCGGATTTATGATGATGAAAATGAAGACTGGATGAAAGATTATGCAACGATTTATGACCAGTTGATTGCCGGAAATGGTACAATTCAGTATTTGATTCGCTGGGATTCTTATCAGACAATCACGCTTGAACAGCGTCAGAAATTGGAAACAGTTCTGAATGAAGCTTTGAATAAATGGAACGATTGCCTTGAAGGATATGAAAACTGGCCGTTTTCTGATGTCACCGTAAAAATTGTCGGCTGGAGTGTATTAGATGTAAACAGTTTGCAGGATATTCAGCCAGATGAAGTGGTTTATACAGAAACAATGAATTCTACCATGCGTGACTATATCATCGAAAGCAATATGGCTGCGGATGCTTCTGTAATCCCCACACTTGAACCTTCTGAACCTACAGATTTATCAAGATATGTCCATTGGTCAGATAAGAGCTGGACTTATAACGGCAGTTATGATAACCGCTATGATATGTTTTTAGAGGGCATCAATGGGCTGATTGATATGGGCGGTTTCGGATGGCATTATGGACAATATCTGTCCTCTAATGCAATTCTTGGCTTACTGGACGGTACAACAAGTCAGCACGTCCTTCTACATGAAATGGGACATGGATTCGGTTTTCCTGATTACTACGGAGGAATCGGAGATTCTGACGGAATTCCGCCCGGAGATTTTCCAGGTGGTGAAGGCTCTGTCATGGAAGCAGGCAGAGCATTCCAGATTACAGCATTTGATACATGGTTTGCAAGATATGCGTGGAGCAAGCTCTCTGCACAGGAGGGACGCTTTGATTTGTCCTCAGTATCTCCTACTGAACCTACAACAGAGCCAACAACTGAATCTGTAACGGAAACAACAGAAGAACTGACAGATGCCAAGCTGAAAACAGCTGAATTTACAGATACAATCACTGCTGTTCTGTTGAACGATAATGGAGGTACTGTCAGCTTCTCAGAAAACGGAACATACAATTTTAACGGAACTGAATATTATGGAAACGATGACAGCAAAAATCTTTCATTCTACGAAAACGGAGACATTGTTTCTATTCGTTTTACCTACGATACTAATTCCAATCAAATTGTCAATATTGAATCGTTATTTGTACAAACAAATGCATACAAAATAAAAGGTGATGTCAATGCTGACGGGGCTTTTAACGTCGCTGATATAATTCTCCTCCAAAAGTGGCTGCTGGCTGTTCCAGATACACATCTTGCAGACTGGAAAATGGCTGATTTCTGTAAAGATGACAAACTGAATGTGTTTGATTTATGCCTTATGAAGAGAGAATTGTTAAACAGCAAATAAAACTATAAGTGATTGCAAAATAGAAAGATAGAGTGCAATGTAAATAAGCCATTTTCTCCGGTCAAAAGCCATATTATGATTGAAAAAGTGGAGAGATGGAGAAAAACAAAAATTTGAAAAATAACTATTTATAGCTTTTTTGAATTTTGCAATCGCCCAGCGACTATACAATCAAGGAGAAAACACTATGCAGGAGATAAAAATTACAGATATGACTGCTATCAAAATTGGGCAGACGGAAAACGTTGAGGCAGGAACAGGTTGTACAGTTTTTCTGTGTCCAGAGGGAATGCGTGCAGGGCTGGACGTTCGTGGCGGAGGACCTGCTTCCCGTGAAAGTCAGCTGCTCAATCCGCTGATGTCTGCCGAAGTCATACACGGCATTGTGCTTGCAGGCGGCAGTGCTTACGGACTGGATGCGGCAGGCGGTGTTATGCAGTATCTGGAAGAACAGAATATCGGCTTTGATGTTGGAGTTACAAAAGTTCCGCTTGTGGCACAGGCAGATATTTTTGATTTAACTGTCAGTGACACTTTTGTTCGCCCTGATAAAGATATGGGTTATCGTACTGCAAAACAAGCTTATACTGCACCCAATTATAAAGACGGAAACTATGGTGCGGGCTGCGGTGCAACGGTCGGGAAAATCTGTGGTATGGATTACTGCATGAAATCAGGAATCGGCAGCTATGCAGTGCAGATTGGTGATTTACAGATTGGGGCAGTTGTCGTTGTCAATGCCCTCGGTGATGTATTTGACTGGGAAACCGGACAGCAGATTGCAGGTCTGCTGACAGAGGACAAATCCGCCCTAAGAAGTACTTCCAATTTTATGAAGCAGAATATCGAATCTGCAGACAATCAATTCACTGGAAACACAACTGTTGCTGTTGTTATCACAAATGCGAAATTCGACAAAGCGAAACTATGCAAAATTGCAGGCATGGCACATGATGGATATGCACGCTCTATCCAGCCGGTACACACATCCGCAGACGGTGACAGCATTTATGCTGTTTCTATAGGCACAGTACAGGCTAATCAGGATGTTGTGGGTTTGTTAGCCGCAGAAGTTGTCAGCACCGCAATTACAAGAGCAGTCAAAAATGCAGAAAGTGCCTATGGCTACCCGTCTGTAAATAAATTGCATCAACAATGAGGTATAGATATGAATGTGATTTCTATAAATGGCTTCAATTTTTACTATCAAAAATCAGGTTCTGGCAAGCCTGTCATTCTTGTTCACGGAAACGGAGAAGACCATACGATTTTCAAAACAGAGATGGAACAGCTTGTTTCGGCTGGTTACTGTGTTTATGCTCCTGATTCAAGAGGACATGGAAAAACCGGTGCAGACAATCCGCCTGTCACAGCTTTTCACTATGCAGATATGGCAGACGATATCTATCAGTTGATTAAAGCATTGAATCTTGAAAAGCCTGCATACTATGGTCACAGTGACGGAGGAATTATTGGGCTTCTTTTAGAACTTCGTCATCCTGAAACTTTAGGTATTATGGCAGTCAGCGGTACAAATTTATCACCGGAAGGGCTTGATGAAACATTCGTAGCTGAATGTCGGAAGATATATGAAAAATCTCCTGAACCGCTGACAGCACTGATGCTGAATGAACCAAATATTGAACCGCAGGAACTTGAAAATATTCATATACCTGTGTTAGTCACAGCGGGGGAATATGACTTGATAAAGAAACAGGAAACAAAGACAATTGCTGAACATCTGTCAAAAGGAAAACTCATCATAGTAGAAAATGCAGACCACGGAAATTATGTTGTGAATAGTGAAATTATGGGAGAACTGCTGATTCAGTTTTTAGGAACCGTAAACATATAACTTGATACTATTTTCTTTAAAAGCATATAATTTTTCGGATTTCTACAGTTGAAAATATCAAGTTATATATTTCAGAATCCTTAGCTGATAACCATTATTAAATTTTCAACAGCTGAGGTGATTATTTTGAAATTATATTTGAACGCATCCCTGAATACTTTCATCATTCCAATTGAAGTTCTTGAAAGCCTTGGAAAGCTGTACTATTTTCATCTTTGCTATGACAGCAGGAATAAGATTATTTTCATCGTACCTGACAAGCAATTCACAGAAGACAACTTTGATGTTCCTAAAATATTTTAC
>DGHF01000076.1:1661-4191 GCA_002392545.1 Ruminococcus sp. UBA3855 | reverse complement strand
TCAAAATGGCTGGCTGTATGAACCTGACCCCCGAAGAGATGGGGGAACTCTATCGACTTCTTTACAAGGTCTTGGGAAAAGAGAATGCAGACGAATAAAAAATTCAGCTCCGGTTTTGCGCCGGAGCTAGTTTTGTGTTAAATTCCTAAAATTTGTTTTTTCTTTGTAGTGAAATCTTCTTCAGTAATTAAGCCATCTTCCCACATTTTTTTATATTTTTCAATCTGTTGCTCTTCTGTTAAAACTGGATTTGCTGTAGCTTGTATAGTTGGTTTGGGTTGTGCAGATGGTGCAGGTTTTGGAACTGAAACCGCTGTTGCAGACGGTGGTTTTTCACCTTTCTTCACTCCACAAAGGCAAGTTGTGACATAATCTGCATTTGTTCGTTGGCAACCCCAACACTGCCAACCGCCACTGGATAAAATTCGCTTTCTATTATCACTCTCTAGCTTACGTTCTAGCGAACCTAAACGAAAATTTTCTTCTTCATCTGCTAGAGAACTTAAATGCTCATCATATTCAGAACGTTCACTAACAGGGTAATTATTGGTATTTTGTGGCTTTGTCAACACAATAATCAGTCCAATAAATCCAAGAAAAAAGCCCCACCAGAAACCGCCGTCATATCCCTTGTTTTCGTTGACTTTTTTGGTTACAAATCCCCAAACAAAAGACCAAATCAATACACCAATCAAATAAACTATGTTATCCATGTTTTCACCTCCTTTCATCAATTTGCTATAAAGTTATTTTTTCTTGAATGTTGCTTCAAAGCTAATAAATTTGAATCCAACACCAGCAGTTACTTTTGAAAGCGTAAATTTTCCCTTTTTCATGTAGGTTCTGCCGGATTCTGTGCAGATGTAATTTTCGTTGGAAGTGTAGTCCTCAACTGTGGGGACTTTTCTTGTAATATAACCATTTTCTTCCAACAGTTTCAATATCGTTGAAAAAACAGTTTCCTCGACACACAACAGACAATAATCTGTATAACACAAATTTTCACAGCTTTCAAGAATTGTCTTTTCAATGTACTGACAAGTGATTTTCTGGTTTTTTCTCGGGAAACGGATTCCCTGATAATCTGGCAGTGTCACAACATCATTTTCAATTCTTACATTTCGAATCACTCCCAATGAAAGCATTTCCATCATTTTTTCAGGGGAAATACCCCATTTTTCCCTTGCTTCTGTGATTGTCATTTTTATTTCCTCCTCTGAATAGCACAATATTGTGTTTTATTATTTCTATTATAACACATAATCGTGAATTTGTCAACACAAATTTGTGCAAAATGTTAAAATAATAGTAGTACAAATTCAGGGGGTGTTTTTATGCATAATTACCAGCGAATACGAGATTTAAGGGAAGATGCAGACATGACACAAAAAGAGGTTGCAGAAAAATTATATTTGCATCTGACACAGTACAGGCGGTACGAATGTGGAGAAAGCGAACTGCCTATGAATATTGCTATCAGTATCGCCAATCTGTATCATGTCTCACTGGATTATATTGCTGGATTGAGCAACAGCAAAAGGGGATTGACGGAATCAAAATTGAATCCGGTGGAAACTCAACTGCTGATTGAGTTTCATACTCTTTCCCCCATCAATCAGGGAAGACTGCTTGAAAGGCTGACCGTCCTTTCTGAACAATCTTGCATCTAATGTCATTATAGCACATTCCAAAGAAAAAGTATAGACTTATTTTATATTGCAATTTGCAATTATTTTTGATTGCAAATGTGAATGCAAAAAAACAGCCCCGACAATTCGCCGGAGCTGTTTTTTATATCCTATGAAATTCATTAGCCCAATGTGACCTTGTGGAATACTTTCTTTCCCTTTTTGAGGATGGTTTCGCCGTCAAGGGGAATCATGGCTTTGGGGTCGGTGACTTTCTCATTATTGACAGATACACCGCCCTGCTGAACGTTGCGGCGTGCTTCGGATTTGGTCGGGACAAGTCCGCATTCTACCATTAAATCCAGAATGTTGATTGCTCCGTCTGTGAGCTTATCAGCAGGGATGGCAGTGGTCGGCATATTTTCAGATGAACCAGCTCCGCCAAAGACTGCTTTTGCCGTGTCAAGGGCTTTTTTCGCTTCCTCTTCGCCGTGAACGAGGGCAGTCAGTTCGTATGCAAGGAGTTCTTTTGCCTTGTTGAATTCTGCGCCTTCCATGTGCTTTTCCATTTCCTCAATTTCTTCAATCGGTACAAATGTGAGCATTTTCAGGCATTTGATAACATCCGCATCAGCTACATTTCTCCAGTACTGGAAAAATTCATAGGGGGATGTTTTTTCAGGGTCAAGCCATACTGCGCCCTTTTCGGTTTTGCCCATTTTCTTGCCTTCAGAATTCAGCAACAGAGTAATTGTCATAGCATAGGCATCTTTTCCGAGCTTCTTTCTGATGAGTTCCGTCCCGCCGAGCATATTTGCCCACTGGTCGTCACCGCCGAACTGCATGTTACAGCCGTAATCTGTAAACAATTTGTAGAAGTCGTAGCTCTGCATAATCATGTA
>DGHF01000076.1:0-1611 GCA_002392545.1 Ruminococcus sp. UBA3855 | reverse complement strand
TTGAATTCGAAGAAGGTCAAGCCCTTTTCCCATCTCTGCTTGTAGCATTCAAAGGAAAGCATCTTGTTGACAGAGAAGTAGACACCGATTTCACGCAACATATCGACATAATTCAGGTCAAGCAACCAATCTGCATTATTGACAGCGATAGCCTTTCCGTCAGAAAAATCAATGAAACGGCTCATTTGCTTCTTGAAACATTCTACATTGTGTTCAATGGTTTCACGGGTCATCATCTTGCGCATATCGGACTTTCCGGAGGGGTCGCCAATCATGCCAGTACCACCGCCCAATAATACAATGGGCTTATTGCCAGCCATTTGCAGACGCTTCATGAGACACAGCGCCATAAAATGCCCTACGTGCAGGGAATCCGCTGTCGGGTCAAATCCAATGTAAAAGGTAGCCTTTCCGGCATTGATAAGCTCCTTGATTTCCTCCTCGTCAGTCAGTTGGGCGAGAAGACCTCTTCTTTGCAGTTCTTCAAAAACAGTCATTCTAATTACTCCTTTTTATTGAAATATTTATTTGAATGATAGTATTTAGCTATCATATTTGACAGTAAATTCATTCTGTGTAGCCGTTGAACCTTTGATTCTTGCAAATTCATCAAGAATCATCTCGACTTGAAAGGGATTCAGTTCAATTTCGACTTGTGTCATGTTACCGCTTTCAGGCAGTCGCACATGAATGACGGCAAAATGCTTGTATTCCTCATCAAAAATGGTATTATCATAACTGACAGCACGAACCATTTTTCTAGTGATGGATTTCACCAGCTCATAATCAATGGCATATACTGTCTGTGGAGTGTATGCGTGAATGTGGGTCGTACCTAAATTGAAACCGTTCCCCCTGTAAGTCAACATACTTCCATGCTGGTAAGAGGTTTCCAATGTGGGGTAATCAATATCATGTTTCAGCCATTTTCGAACAGGTTTTCCGGTGAATGTATTGAGGCTGTCAATCAGTAACCATCCAAACATTGGAACTCCAAGACAGAAAGGATATTTTTTATCAAAATCATATATCATCCCTGCAATCGTACCCACCAGCAAAATCAAGTACATCAATATATAGAGAAATGTTTCTCTGCTTCGGTATCGGCGGAATAAATCGTCTTTCATGGTTCTTTCCTGAGGATGTTCAAAGGGGTGGAGTTCTTTGTATTGCAGATATGCTTCTTTCCATGCAGGAGAGCGGAAATAATCGCCGTTCTTGAAATCCTTCTCTTTCCTGACAGCGGAACGATTGGCTTTTATTTCACGGAAATATGAACTGAACGCAATCACCAAACACACCACGCAAACAATCACAGCTTGTACTTTCAGCCCGATAAAAATAAGCAGAACAATAAATACGGCAATCGTACAAACAACCCACAAAATCAGCGTTAAAAGGGGGCTTGTTGGTCTCATGATGCTGTCACCTCACAAAAAACGCCCTCCGCCAAAAAGCAGAGGGCGATAATTTACCGCTGTACCACCTCAGTTTGTCAGCCGAAAATCAAACATTTCCGGCGAACCTCGAAACGCTGTAACGTGCGTTTACTCCGTACTCCCCTAATAAATCCAAATCGTTCAGGGAATCCGCTCCGGAATGTATTTCGGA
>DGHF01000036.1 GCA_002392545.1 Ruminococcus sp. UBA3855 | reverse complement strand
ACTTCCATGTGTCCGGCAACGAGTGCCACTTCTGCGCCCCTGTACATTGCCACCCTTGCAATGGCTACGCCCATTTTTCCGGTGGAATGATTCGTGATAAATCTCACGGGGTCAATGGGTTCACGGGTTGCACCAGCTGTCACAAGTACTTTCTTTCCTGCAAGGTCTTTTTCGTGAACAATCTCACGGAGAATATACTCCAATAACAATGATTCTTCCGGCATTCTTCCGTCACCGTCATCACCATTCGCCAGCATTCCATGTGCAGGGGTTACAATCTCATAGCCGAAACGTTCCAATTTCTGCAAATTATCCTGTACAATGGGGTTATGATACATATTATGATTCATTGCCGGAGAGATGATTTTTTTGCAGGGACAAGCCATCACGGTTGTGGTCAGCATATCATCAGCGATTCCATTTGCCAGCTTTCCAATGACGTTCGCCGAAGCTGGTGCAACCATGACAACATCTGCCTGTTTGGCTAATGCTACATGTTCCACACTGTATTGAAAATTCCTGTCAAAGGTATCAATGAGACATTTATTCTGTGTCAGGGTTTCAAGGGTGATGGGGTGAATGAAATTTGTTGCATTCTCTGTCATGAGTACATGTACATTGCAGTGCAATTTTTTCAGCATTCTTGCCAGATTGGCAATTTTATACGCTGCAATACTCCCAGTGACTGCGAGAACGACTGTTTTTCCGTTGAGCATGATTTTTCCTCCCATTCTGCAAAATTTAGTTGGGGCTGAATTTCAGCCAGATAGTATACATATCATCATCATAGGAATACTGAACACTTCCGCCCATTGCAAAGGCGGATGTTTTCCAGACTTCTCCTTCGTTGAATAATTTCTGTACAGCTGTCTGAAAAGAAGCCCTGTCGGAATACATCAGTTCAATACTGCCTGTATCCATATTTTCTGACATCCGCCTGTTGATTTCGTCAAAGCTGTATTCTGTGAGATAATTCCCATTTCGGACATAATAATTATTCTGAATACTATTACACTGCGGAACAAAAATATTATCTTCATCAAGGGTTCGTGTGCGGAACATCATTTCATCATCCAGCAGAAAATAAATATGACTTGTTCCCTTGAGTTCTCCGCCCTCTCTGACAGGGTCGTCCCATGTCACATCTATCCAATAATATACGCCGTCAATGCAAACATAATTCCAAGCGTGACTTTCATATTTCGCAACCCCTGAACAAACTCCGCACGGAATCCCTAATTTTTCCATAATCATCTGAAAGGCTTCCGCATATCCCTGACAGACGGCATTTCCACGAATCAGACAGCCATAAGCCGTATTCCATAAATCGTGCTTATCCGAACGTGCTCCGGCGGTGTCATATTCTGTATGTTCTACCAAATAATCATGCACAAAAAGCACTTTTTCATAGTCTGTCGGGCATCCCTGCGCCTGTGCAGTGATTTCGTCGCATTTCTGCTCCATTTCGGCATACATCGCCGGAAGGTTTGCGCCTTTGCAGGAGTCAATCACTCTGCATTCCAGCTCCGCAGAATTGCTCCAAGTCGTCACAACATAGCCATCCAGCCAGAATAATTCCGGATGTTCCCAGTTTAATTTTCGGTAAGTCTTTTCGAGTTCCTCCTGACTGACAGCCACATCAAAAGAAACCTTTGTTTCATACTGACTGAAAGCAGAATACATGGTATCATAAAGAAAATCGCCAGTTCCGGAAACTTCTGTCACTGCTTCTGTTTCCGGAATGGTTTCTGTTTCGGGTTCTGTTTCAGTCAAAAGAATTTCTTCTGTTACATCAATCGGCAATTCCTGTACAATGGGAATCTCTGTAGGAATTGCCGTAATCTCAGTTTCTGCTACCTCCGGCATGAATTCGGAAATGAACGGGATTTTCTCCGCACATCCCGAAAGCATAACCGGAAATATCAGAAGTAATAAAAGCCTTTTCCTCATCTGCAATTATCACTGAATTCTCAATGTCAGACGACCAATATTTTCAATGTGGAATGTTCCGCTCTCGTCACGGATGACCTCAGCCGGAATCACACTTTCCAGACCGTAACGCTCTGAACCGCCACGCAGTCCGTCAAGTTCAAATACGTCACGGATGCTGACAAGGTTGTTATAGCTTTCTTCGCCGTTTGCAAGGTCATGGAAGAAATACGGATTCAAATATACAAAGTCGTCAATCGCTACAAAGGGCGCACGTCTGCTCATGGATTCCGTCAAAGTCACGTTTCCGGTCACAGAAACATTTGCATTCAGGAATGTGACATTCTCATACAAATCAAGCTGTGATTCATTGGTGCAAATGAGCACTTCCTCCGGAATTTCCTCATACTGTTCCGGCTCTCCAATGGATTCATTCTGAACAGGGGCTGTCATAACTGCATTAGATGCAAGTGCTGCTTCAAGCGCACGGATTCGCTCATCCTGCTGGTGAGTGATTTCCGCAAGACGCTGATTTTCAGCCTCTACCCTTTGGTATTCAGAATACCAGCCTTCTGCCTTCTCACGATATTCCTCTAATTTTTCGTCATAGTTCGGCATGGAGACGGATGCAGATTCACGGAGTTCCTGTTTCAGACGTTCATTTTCATTCTGAGAATCCTGCAACAGCAATTCCTGCTGTTTTGCGCCGTGCTGTGCAATATCGTAACTGATTTTGAGCTTGCTGTACTGTTCCTGTGCTTCGTGTCTGGAGTCTTCTGCTTCCTTGTGAGCATCAGCCTCCTTGCGGTACTTGGTGAAGAAATAAACACATCCGCCAATTGCCGCTGCTGCCACGACTGCCACGAAAATCAATGCCGCCAATAATCCGCCATTTGCTGGGGGCGTCTCGTTGACAATAACCGGAGAGGGAATTTCAGCGATAGCAGATGTCTGCTGTTCGTTGCCCTCGTTTGCATTTGCATCAGTAACCTCTGCGCCGTCTGCGGTTTCTCTGACAGTAAGGTCAGCAATGACACGGCTTTCCTTTGCGGTGATTTCTGTATTTCTGCTTGAGGTGGTAGAATTTGTGAAAACAGTTTCCTTTGTTTCGTCGTCGGAATTTTCATCTTCCGTGGATTTTGTTTCCTCTTCGGAATCTTCTGTTTCATCGGTTTCAGATGTGGCGGTAGTAGTAGTTGTTGTTGTGGTGGTGGTAGTAGTAGTCTGGGTTGTTTCGGGTTCAGTGGGTGCTTCTTCGTCAGTGAATTCACCAGAAGATTCGCTTGCATTCAGACCCTTGACAAAGGTTTCATCCTGTCCGAACAGTCTGCCAGCATCAAAGTAACTGCTTGAAACTGCCTGATTGCTGGTAGCATTCCAGTTATCAGCGGAAGTATAGGAATCTTTTCCGTCAGCCGATGTAAGCTTGACAACACCGCCATCCATGGAAATGGTATATTTTTCCCCTTCAGTCAGTTTTACTGTATTAGCGAAAACATCATAAGCCTTAACTGTTGTACCGCCGTTTTGTGTAACCATATCGCCGTCTTTGTTCAGCTGTACAGCATAGACTTCACTTGTGTTTTCGTTGTAATAAAGGGCAATACCCCCCTCATGGCTTCCGGATGTACTCATGAAAGAGCCTATCAGGGTACAATTAAAATCTTCGGTATCAATTTCACGAGCTTTATTGCCGTTGCCTTCCTTTGTCATACTCACTTTAGAATTACCGTCGTTTTCTGACGTAAATTCAAAACTGATTTCACTATCCAATGTCAGAATTTCATTTTCAGTATGCATTATCGTGCCGTCCTTTCTCCTTTTGATTATGGAATGAATCAATCACTATCCATTCTACATTGTACCATAGACCGACAAAAAAGTCAAGGGGACAACACATTTTTTCACGAAAATGCAATCATTCATTCACTTTCATTACAAAATTCCGCCAGAAGCTGTGCCGCATCTGTCACGCATCCACGACACGAGCGCAATACTTTCCCTGTGCCGATTCCTTTCAATTCACGACAGACAACAGACTGATTCATTGCAATGAACCGCTGTTCAAATTCCGCCTTTTTCTCCTCTGCCTTGTCACCATAAATTTTTTCAATGACATATTCCGCAGAGAGAACAGCTCCGCATTTTCCCATTCTTCCCCCTGCCATAGGTCTGGAAATTGTCAGGGCTTCCTGTTCGGAAATTCCTGCTTCCTCCGCAAAGGCGGATAATACCGCTGTTGAGCAGGGATAATGATTCTTATGGTTTTCAATTGCCTTTTCTACTTTGTTCATGGTAAATACCTCCTAATATGATTATATCACCAGACAGCCCTTTTTATCAGCGATTCCGATTGTCACGGTACTGCCCGAATTAAATTCGAGATAATCCGCTTCAATGCCGTCACTGAAAATGACACCATTTTCCGACATCAAAGAGCTGATTTGCAAGGGCTTTTCTTTGGTGACTTCTCCGAAAATCAGATTTGTGCCTGTCGCCTTGCTTGGGAAAGGTTCACGGACGGTAAAATATAACCGTTCCGAACTGCTGTTGAAATCGCTGTCAATGCTGAAATGCTTCTCAATTCCACAATAACGGCTGATACCCTCCGCACCTTTCAGGATGCTTTGCAACCAGCCTGTTTTTCCTAATCCGGTTGAACAGATAACACCGCTGGAGCATTGCCTTTCCTGCGTTCCGTCAAGGCTGATTTCGTACCATGCGGAAGTGTGGGTTTTCTGTCCAATGAACAAATCATTGACACCATAAATTCTTTGACCGTCATTTGTGACCGCCTCAGCAAAAGTGATATATTGCAGGCTTCGCTTTTCTGCGATTGTCTCAACGGCGATTTTTGACAGCTCCCCCACCTCAAATGGCAACAGCACCCCATCCCAGCGGTTTGGGTCGGGATTGACACCAATCAATTTCTGAGTGGTCAGATATTTGAGCACGTTCACAACAAGCCCATCCCTGCCGATTGCTATCACAATATCATCCGCCCCAAAAATATATCTTGGGATAAATTCCCTGTCAATGACCTGCACTCTGCCGATATTTTGGAGCGACTGCACCGCCTGACTGACAGCATCATGATAAATCGTATCTTCATTTTCGTAGTCGGTAAAATTTCCGCCATGGCTTTCAATGTAAAATTTCGCCTGTCCTTTGTAGTTATAACGGTGAATCAGCTGTTCCAATCGTGTTTTTTGGGTAATGACAATGAATTTTTGTTCGGTGGCTCTATCCATTGACATTTCCTCTTTCCGTCAGGCTCTGGAGCAAATCGGGGGTGATATTCAATGTACCGATTTTATTATCCCCCATTGCCAATTTATCGAAAGCCTGAGCAATGAGTTGTTCCGGCTTCATGTTGAGCGTTGCCAGTGCAACCAGAACATCTGCATTCAATCGGCTGTAAGCATCCATGACAGCCCCGATTCTGTAAGCTTCTGCATCTGCTTCCTTTCGGGAATTTTCGAAACGCAGTTCGGCTAATTCCTTTCGTTTACGTTCGAGTTCAATTTCAGCATCCAGTTTCAATTGTTCCTGTTCTAATTGGCTTTGGGTTTTGATGCGTTGCATTTCGTTTTCACGCTCTAAGACCATTTGCCGAGTTTGAATTTCCGTTTCTTTGATGGTCTTTTTCTTTTGTTCAACCTTGATTTCAGTATTGAGTTCATTTTCTTTGACTTTGCGTTCCTGTTCGATAGAAGCGTTACGGCGTTCATATAATGCATCATCCGACTGTCTCAAAATCTCCTCACGGGCAGAAGCTTCCAAGGCTCTGGCGGTTTCGGGATTGGGAGCAATCCTCAGGACAGAAAATCCGGTCGGAGTTACCCCTAAGCCCTTGATTTCTTCATTTTTCTGCAATTGCTGTAATACAGTGACAGCAAGGTCACGGCTTTCCTGCAATGCCTCTGTCATCTGCATATTTCCGACAATGCCCTTCACAAGGACTTTGGCAATATTGAGAATACGCTTAGAAAGTTTCTGCATGGGGTCATCGAAATACTGCTTATTTTTGAGATTGACTGTAAAATCCATGACGTTTGTTGCCTGTTTGCAGTCGGTAATCTGATACGTTAATTGCCCCTGAATGCTGACTTTCTGGAAATCTTTGGTTGTTTCTTCAAATATGAAATCTGCATCCTGACTGGAAACAGGCACGGCACAAGCTGTGGTATATTGCTCCATGAAAAAGAATGCCAAGCCTGCGCCCTCGCTCACTAATTTTCCCTTGCGGTAACGCAACACGTATTGACTAGGTAAAAATTTCACATACATATCAATCACCCTTTTTTCTAAATTTTGGGGACAAATGCCCCTTTGTTTCTCTTAAGCCTTATTTTTTCCGGAATAATTTCGCTGGTCTGTGACCTGCACCGCTGGTATGGTTTCCGGTTTCGGTGACATAATCCGCAACTTTTCTGCGGAAATTCGCCGGAATCATGGACGTATTCAATAAAATTTCCTGTACCCTCTGGAGTTGTGTCAAGGTAAATTCTTCCGGCAGGAAATCGAAACAGGATTGAAAATGAATGCCCTCTTTCCGGAGTGCTGTCAAGGCGTTTGCAATGATTGATGCATGGTCAAACGCAAGACCATTATTTTCAACAATCACAAAGCGGTGAATGCCTGTTTCCGTGGTTTCGGATTTCAGCACGGCAGAAAGGGAAATATCACCATTCTGCAAATGCAGGGAATATTTGCCCTGTTCTGTCTCATCAAGCGAAATATCAAACCATTTTGCATCTGTGGCATCATCTCCGCCCACGGCATCCGTCATACTTCCCTCACGCATGACCGAAGCAAATACAGCTGAAATAATCCATCCTCTGGGGTCACGGTTCGGCTCGGTGAACATCCCCACAAACCGCATGGATGCAGGTGTAATATTGGTTTCCTCCTGAATCTCACGGACGGCACATTCTTCAATGGTTTCGCCCTTTTGGAGAAATCCCCCTGCCAAAGCCCAGCACCCCTTGAAAGGATGTCCCCCACGCTTCACAAGCAGGATTGACAATTTGCATTCCGGCTCATGGCGGTAACTACTGCACTGGTCTGTATGCGTAATTTTGAAAGCAACAACATCCGCTGTGACAGAAGGTCTTTCGTATTTATCCATATTGTAAGTGCTTAAAAATTCCTTTTCGGTATCCATATCAACAGCTCCTTTGTTATTTCTATTATGATTATATCATAAAGATAATAACTTGTCAAGTACTTTTTGAAAAATTTTTTGAAAAAAGAAATTGCAGTAATGTTTTGACATTACCGCAATTTTGCATATTGGATTCGATTCAATTATTCAGCAACAATTGGCAAGGAAACCAGATTGACAAGGGATTTCAGAATATTCATTGCATCTGTATCATTGAGAATGTTGTTGCAATCAACATCTGCATATTTCAGCCCATCCCCTTCAATGATTTCAACCCCAAGAAGATGCTGATTTAATGCCAAAACGTCAACAATATCAACATCTCCGTCAACGTCCACGTCTCCGTAAGTACCAAGATATTCTTTCACGCTGACAGGATACACCGGCTTGACCAATGTCATGGTATCAGAAACGGCACTGACAATATATTCACCAGTTTCAGGGAAGGTAATTTCTACATAACCATTTGCATCCGTGACAAAATCGGTCTTTTCGCCGTTGATGGTGATAACAGCCCCCTCAACAGGCAATGTGACCGGATTCCAGTTTTCATCATATCCGGCATAACTCAAAGTCAAATCAAGCGGAATATTTGGCAAAGTTTCCGCATTCAGACCATCAAAGAATGTATATTTATCTGACCAGTTTTCCAAATCGGTATATGTGAAAACGTCCAGATAATCATTATCATTGATAGGGTCGCCTACTCCCATGGAAGCGGTATGATTCACATAATAGCCATAACTTCCGCCGTTGGCATTGCCCCATAACTTCTGGATACCCCAGCCATATTCACTTTTTGCGGATTCATAGCCGGCTTCTGCACCGCCCTCATAATTTTCATTGTGTGCAATGATAAGTGCATCATTGATAGTCAATGCGCCGTCGTTGTCAATGTCTGTGACTGTGACATTTTTCTGCTGTAATACAGCGTTTCCGTCCTTGTCAGAGATTGTTACCTTGACATTGACAGAGTCTCCCTCTGCGTTTGCGCTCAAAGGCATTGCAGACACGCAGAGCATCAATGCCAGTATTCCAGACAATAATTTTTTCATGATTGATTTTCTCCTTTCGGTTTTTCAGATGGGGGCTTGATTCCGGCAGATTCCAAGGCTCGACCCCATGCGCCAAGGAACGCTTTAATTGCATTGACTTCCTCACTGGAAAAGTCAGAGCGTTTGGGATAACGTTTTTCACCATGGAGAGAAATTTCCTGCATTTTTGCACGAAGCAATGCAATACAATCTGATTTTGTATACTTTTTCGCCATAAATTTCCTCCTGTAACAAAAACGCTCCCGATTGGGAGCGAAAAAAAGGCGCAGCCATCCAAGCCGCCAAGACCAATTTTTTTCGTCTGCGGTTAAATGACTGCGCCATTCCATACCAATCACGCTTGCAATATATTCACCTGTCCGAGCGACCCGACTATAACGGTAGTGATGGCTGCGGCGGAGTTTCACCGGACTTCCCTCATCTGACAGGCGGTCAGAATATGCTTTATTATAACACATTCCCTTTGATTTGTCAAGTACGACAATATAGTGAATTCCAATAACTAGAAATCAGAATTTAATTTTTAGGGGGTATGGGGGAAAGTTGCGCCCTCAATGTAAATTGCATTAGTTTTCAGCAATTTGCATTGAGACTTTCCGGCGCAACATCCCCCATTTTAATGGGGACAAATGCCCTTTCAGTCTTAGCACGTTTTGCGAAAAAACTAATGCAAAACGCACTAAGGGGCATTTTTCCCCATACCCCTTTATCTAAGCCACTTCCACCCCGAACCGTTCGCACAGTGAACGTAATGTATCCTGATAGCCCTGACCGATTGCCTTTAGTTTCCATTGTCCTTTGTGGCGGTAAAGTTCGACAGCGACAAGGGCGGTCACATCTGGCATATTGTCCAGAGGAAAAGAACAGAGATTTTCCCCTTGATAGTCAATCGTCAACTGTGCATTCTGGACATGGGCGAACGTCTGACGGCAATTCTGCGTATAAATCGCATACACAATGCAAATTGTTTCAATATCGGGGTTAATTTTCCGGAGCGTAATTGTAAATTGACAGCCATCATTCACAACGGCTTCCATAGCATCAGATTTGTTTCCGAAAAATATCAAATCTTCATCGTACCTGACTTTTCTTTCACGGTTTAACAAAAATGCATAGCCGTCAATCTCCTGACTGCCTGTAAAAGTGAACTGTAATTGCAAAGGTTCATTTTTGTAGGATTCAAGGGGAAAACGTTCACCCCTGACAAGAATTTTGTTTGTTGGCATTTCACTTCTCCCTTAAATTTCCAGCAAAATTATTTTCTGCCGGTTACCCATTTCAGCCCCCAATGGTATGTTTTATCCATATCAGGCTTGGAATTGAAATACCGTAACAATTTTTCAACAGTGAACCCCTGATTCTGCTGATTTTCAAGCATCGCAATGGCACAAACTTTACAATAGGAGTTGTATTCATCCATATGCACAATCAATTCCGGATTGTCAAGGCATTTGATTGTCACAACGCCTTTTGCGGTTGCCCAGTTTGCAGCCCCTTCATAGATGGAAGTGAAAATCAGCAGTCTTTTAATTTGCGGGAGTTTATCGCCATTGATATGGATATTTTCACCATTGGAACTTGCACCGCTTCTGTCGTCGCCGTCAAGCTGAATATAGGGTGAAGAAGTCAGAGAACCGAACTTTTTCCCTAATGCCTGAATACAGCCCTTTGTTCCGTCTGTGAGTTCATACAGGCATTCCAAATCGAGGTCAATGCCACTGCTGAAAAGACTTGCGAACCCTGTCGGCTGACTCCAGTTTAAATTGACATGAATTTGTCCCAACGATTGCCCTGTCTTTTTTTCAAGACTGACTTTCTCACCTTTGCGCAGTTCCACTTTTTTAGGGGGAGCTGGTGCAGGTTGGGGAGCAGGTGCTGGCTGTACTTCTTTAGGAATGGGCGAAGGCTGTGGAGCTGGGGCAGGTTGGGGAGCTGGCGCAGGGTCAGCAAGCTTTCCGCCGTAATGTTCCAGCAAATCTGCAAGCCCTCCATTGTAACCGCTTGCAGGGACTGCAATTCTCCATACAGATTTCATATAGATTTCAATTCCGATAATTGCCTTTTCACTATGAAAATCTTTTCCAGAAAGATTCAGTTCCATGCAGATTGAACCATTCTGACAAATCTGGATTTTATGGGATTGAATTTGTCCCATTGTACCATTTCCGTCAATGCTGACTGTAAAGACAAGTTTCTGAATGCTGGCAGGCATAGCGGAAAGATTCACAGTATATTCCGCCATATTTCCCCCGCCGTCACAAACAATTTCTCCATTCGGTGAACGCAGTTGATTATAAAATATCATGTAGCGGTCATCCGAAAGCTGATTATTCGCATCCACCCCGAAACAACAGCTGTCATATTCCGCATTCCCCATAATTTCCATACGAATCTGAAAGGGCTGGTTCAGTTGAAGAGAATCTTCTAATTTTCCACGAAATCCCTTGACTAAATTTGTCATTGACATCACTCCTTTTCTGATAATAAAAAAGAGGAAATCCATGCACGGACTTCCCCTTGATATGGTCTGCAATTACGAAAACCGTGAAGCCAGCTCCGTAATGGAATTATCTGTAGTCGGCTGACCGATTGCATTAAATTTCCATACTCCGTTGTGACGGTACATTTCGCCGAATACCATTGCAGTCATATTGTCATAGTTTTCAGAAAGATTATATCTGCAAAGCTCAATGCCCTTCTCATCACAAATACGGATATAAGCATTGCGAATCATGCCGAAATGCTGTTTCCGCTCTCTTGCCTGATAAATATTGACTACAAAGACAATTTTGTCATATTCCTGCGGGAGTTTGGTAAGCTCCACAAAAATCTGTTCGTCGTCGCCGGCGCCTGCGCCGGTGAGGTTATCTCCTGCATGTTGAACCGCCTTTGTCTTGTGGGTCAGATTGCCGAAATAAACAATATCACTCTTGTTGACAATTTTTCCGTTCACGCAAACAAAAGCACTTGCATCGCAGTCAATATCCTGCTTTTTTCCGCCCAGAAGATTGGAAAGAAAACCGCCGGCATTTCCCTGTACTTCATCCCATCCAAGAGCAACAACAACTCTTTGCAGTTGTCCGCCGTTATCTTTTTTCAGTTCAACCTTCTGTCCTTTTTTCAGATTAACAGACATTCTCACGCCTCCTTATGTAACTGACAAGCCATCCCCCGAAAAGGGGACAGCTCATCATCCAATCATTTTAATTATACATTAACCCCGAAACTCTTGCAAAGGGCATACAATCCGCCTTCATAGCCACTGCCAATTGCATTAAATTTCCATTCGCCATTGTGTCTGTAAATTTCACCAACAACAATCGCTGTCTCAATGGAGAAATCCTCTCCAAGGTCGTAACGCACAATTTCTTCTCCGGTCTCTTCATTGGTCACATGAATATATGCATTGCTGACCTGACCGAAATTCTGACCACGTTCCTGCGCTTCATAAATCGTAACAGTAAACGCAACCTTTGCAATGTTCTCTGGTATTGCTTTCAGGTCAACACGGATAACTTCGTCATCACCATCGCCAGAACCTGTCAGATTATCACCTGTATGCTCCACTGCGCCCGAGCTGTGCACCAAATTATGATAAAAGATGAAATCTGAATCATCATTCACTTTTCCGCTTGCATTGCAAAGGAAAGCAGAGGCATCAAGGTCGAAATCATAACCGCCGTCGTACTGGTTGATATCCCATCCCAGACCAACGAGAATTTTAGAAAGTCCGCTGTTGCCTTTGGTCAAACTCACCTTCTGACCTTTCTGTAAACTTACTGGCATCCTGAATCACCTCAATTAAAAATCTACGTCAAAATATCCACAAAGAGCCTCCGCTCCACCGTTGAATCCTCTTCCAACTGCCCTGAAATTCCATTCGCCGTAATTCCGGTAAATCTCTCCCACCAGAACCGCTGTTTCTGTTGAGAAATTTTCACGCAGATTGTAACGAACCAATTCCCTGCCTGTATTTGCATCTAAAACACGAATATAGGCATTCCGCACCTGACCGAAACTCTGTCTCCGCTCTTCCGCATCATAAATGATAACGCCAAAAGAAACTTTCTGAATATCGGATGGAAGAGCATCCAAATCAACACGAATTACTTCGTCATCCCCCTCGCCTTCACCAGTCAGATTATCCCCTGTGTGTTCCACTGCGCCGGAACTATGCGAAAGATTCCCGAAATAAACGAAATCGTCGTCTTGGTCAGCCACCCTGCCATTGGACTGGCAAAGGAAAGCGAATGCGTCAAGGTCGAAATCAGCACCATATCCATATTGGTTGACATCCCATCCCAGACCGACAAAGACTTCTGAAAGTCCGGAATTTCCCTGTTTCAAGCTTGCACTTTGACCCTTTTGTAAATTAACTGCCACTGGAAACACCTCATTTTACAAGTATTACTGCATTGATTTGATATCAGCAGAAAGACAGTCATTTCCTGCCCTCTGCTGACACTTTTCAACATACAAAAAATCGGATTATCAAACGTTGACACCAAAGTTTCTGCACAAAGCTTCCAGACCGCCATCAAAACCACTGCCAATGGCATTAAATTTCCATTCGCCGTTGTTTCTGTAAATCTCGCCGACTACAACAGCTGTTTCAATGGAGAAATCTTCTCCAAGGTCGTAACGAATCAGCTCTTCGCCGTTTTCCTCATTCATTACATGAATATAGGCATTGCTAACCTGACCGAAATTCTGTCTTCTTGCTTCAGCATCATGAATGGTAACAGTGAAGCTGACTCTGGAAACATTCGCCGGAATCAGGCTTAAATCAATGCGGATAACTTCGTCATCGCCTTCGCCTACACCAGTGAGATTATCTCCGGCATGTTCTACAGAACCAGAAGAATGCACCTTGTTATTGTAGAAGATGAAATCAGCATCGGAAGAAACATGACCATCATCACCGCAGAGGAAAGCGGCTGCATCAAGGTCGAAATCGAAACCGCCGTCATACTTGTTAATGTCCCAGCCAAGACCTACGATAATTTTTTTCAGACCGGGGTTGGACTTTGTAAGGTCAACCTTCTGACCTTTAGAGAGATTTACTGGCATTTGAATTACCTCCTGAAAATAAATTTTATTGATAACAGGCTCAGCCTGTCAGAATACAGGATTACTTCTGCCCCGCTGCAATCTTACGAATGACATCAATCGGAATGACAAGGAATGCCAATACAAGACAAATTCCCCATGTTGATGCACTTAGAGGAGTTACTCCGAGGAAATCACCGCCGAATGTGACAAAGATAAACTGGAGCAGGAAAATACCGCCCATGACAAGCAGGAAGTTTTTGTTTCTTCCCAGATGTTCAAAGGGGTTCAGGTGTTCCGTTCTTGCATTGAATCCGTTGAATGTGATTGCCATCATGAAAGTCGCAAACAAAGCAGATACAAGATACAGTCTGCCGTGTTCATCAACTTCTGCCACTCCAAGCAGGTTCTGACAAGCAGGTACAAAACGGATTACAAGACAAAGCAATGTGATATACAATGCACTAATGATGACTTCAATCAGCATTCCCTTGCTGACAATTCCAGCACTACGGGGAACAGGTTTTTCACGCATATATTCCTGCAATGCCGGCTCACTGCCGAATGCAATCGCTGCAAGGGTATCCATTGCCAAGTTAATCAACAACAGCTGAATAACGGAAAGCATTTCATTTTCACCGAGCAGAGGACCAATAAAGCAGGTCACTACTGCGGCAACATTAACAGTCAACTGGAAAATCAGGAATTTTCTGATACTCTTGAACATGGTACGACCATACAGAATTGCTTTTTCAATCGAAGAAAATCTATCATCCAGAATGGTAATATCTCCGGCTTCCTTTGCGACTTCCGTACCGCTACCCATAGCAAAACCAACGTCCGCCTTTTTCAGTGCAGGGGAGTCGTTGACACCGTCACCAGTCATGCCAACAACATAATCCAATTCCTGTGCCAGTCTTACCAGACGGCTCTTGTCAGTCGGAAGCGCACGGGCAACAACCCTCAGATTCGGGATAATCTTCTTGACTTCCTCATCAGACATATCATTCAACTCCTTGGAAGTCAATGCAACATCTGATTCCTTCTGGAGTACTCCGGCATCCTTGGCAATGGCTACAGCAGTTTCCTTTCTGTCGCCTGTTACCATAACAACCTGTACACCAGCATTCTGTACTTCCTTGATAGCATCTTTCGCATCCTTACGGACATTGTCACGAATGCAGAGAATGCAGACCAGTGTCAGGGGAGCATCTTCATTATCTCCGGCGGTTCTTGCCACACCCAGCAAACGCATAGAACGTGCAGCCTGTTCATCAATGTAAGCCATGAGGGGCTTAGTATCAGGGAGGGGCTGAATATTGCCGTTTTCATCCAGATAGGAATTACATCTGTCAAGCAGTCTTTCCGGTGCGCCCTTGATATAGGTCATCACACCATTCGGGGTATTCATCACAATGCTGGAACATTTCTTTGTGGAGTTGAACGCATTGAACGCAATCACATTGTCACGCTCCAGATGGTCAGCGGATTGACCGTCAACGAGGAAATTCATCAAAGCACGGTCAGTACTGTTACCACCGATAACAGCACCCTCACTGTAAGAAGCACTGTTATTCAGACCAATCCCGACAACAATATCAGATTTCAAAGCTTGTCCGGCATCCTGCAATTTTTCGAAACCCTTGCCGTTTCCGATTTTCATTTCCACAACGGAAAGGCGACCTTCTGTGATAGTGCCAGTCTTATCACTGAACAGAATATTCAGGCTTCCGGCAGTTTCCAGACCATTGATTTTGCGGACAAGAACGTTGTCTTTCGCCATCTTCAAACTCTGGAAAGAAAGCAGAATGGAAGTCAGCATTGGGAGACCTTCCGGAACAGCGCACACGATAACTGTAACAGCTACCATGACAGCATTGATGATGAGTTTTACCCATTCAGACCAACCTGTCGGAATATTACCTGAAATAATCGTTTTCAGTAAAATTCCAACAATAATGGCGATTGCGCCAATATAACCAAACTTAGAAATTTGTTTCGCCAATTTTCCAAGCTTGACCTGCAAAGGTGTTTCTCTGGTGTCTTCCTGCACTTCGAGGGCAAGTTCACCAAATAATGTCTTGTCGCCGACTACCTGCACTTCCAGATAAGCTTCACCAGCACAAACTACCGTACCACGATATGCATAATAGCTGTTAAGCAAATCCTTCTTGTCGAAAGTTTCCCCTTCGGGAAGCGGAACTTTCGGGCATTCTTCGGTTTCACCGTTCAGGGCGGACTGGTCAATTTTGAGTTCGCCGTCTACAATGATACCATCAGCGGAGATTTTATCACCTGCCTGCAAGTAAACCAAATCCCCGACAACTACGTCAGAAACATGAATTTCCTGCAATTTCCCGTCACGAATAACCTTTGCCACTTCTTTGGATTCTTCATCCGCACGGAGTGAAGCTGCCTTGCCCTCCTGATTGGACTCTGAAACAGCGGAAACGCCATTTGCAATCAAAATTGCAATCAGTACCCCGACAGGTTCATACCATTCTGACTGATGCAAAACAACCAGAATCACCTGAATGACCAGTGCCACGCACAGAATCATAATCATAGGGTCTTTGAAGCCTTCCAGAATCTTCTTCCACAGCGGGTCAGGCGGAATTTGTGTCAAAGCGTTCGTACCATGTTGTTTCCGACTCGCCTCGACTTCAGCCTGAGTCAGACCTTTTTTGTCCATTTCCTACATCTCCTTTTCCGACATCCTGCATTAAATTTTTCAATATGGATGTCATTACTTTATTCTACCACTTTTTATAGGAAATGTCAAGTTAAATTCATGTTAATTTCAACTTTACGGATACAAATACATTATAACATATTGCCGTGATTTTGTCAAGTATTTGATAACAAAAAGTATTTTTTTTAAAATATTTACACAAAAAAGATACCTCTTTTCATGGAAAATTCCCATTACACCAGAAAACAAAAAGCAGGCAAAAAATTGTCTGCTTTTTCTCTGAAATTATGTAGTAAATTCGCCAATCGCACAGCCATAGCAAGAATCATTTCCCTGTATGGTCAATGTAAGAGAATAATGCTGTCCGGAAGATAAATCAGGGGTGGGAATGTAGAGAGAATAGCCATTATCCTTACAATTGGCGGAATCTTCGGAAATCTTGTCTTTTTCATAGCAGTGATAGGCGAGATAGGAAACGCTTTTTCCGGAATCGTCCGTCATGGTGACAAAATAATGTTCCATTCCGGTGGGTGTTTCGGGAATGTCAAACGCACCAAATACATGGACATAAGCACCATTGAAATCCTCAATAGATGCAGAGGTAATTTTCATTGAATCGCTGGAAATTTCAGGCACATTCTCCGCATAGGGCGCACCGTGGACGGGTGCACTTTCCTGCAAACGGCTGATATTTCTTTCGACAATCTCCACAATGACAGCATGATATTCCTCTGACTCCATATCATAGAATGTATACGGAACAGCCCTTGAATACTTCGCCAATCGGAATTGTTCAGAAAAATAGGGAATAATGCCAGCTCCGAACGAATCACGGAACATTAGAAGACTGTCTGTCGATTCCTGACTGGTGTTGAGGGTAGTAATCAAAATATCGTCTGCGCTTCGGTAAAGTCCCTGATATTCGAAACTGAATTCCATATCATAAATATTTTCGTTTTCCAATTCTTCGGAAGTGGGATAAAGCATTTTCCACAAATCGCCCTCATGTGCAGGTTCGGTGACATAATTGGAATTCTCATAATTTGAGTAAAGAGTTTTGATTTTCCCCATCATTGCCCGATAGCCTATCAATGCGCCGGTATTGTTCCAATGGGTGTCTGTCTGGTAATAAATTGGTGTCGGGTTTTCGCCTTTGGCAGGAATTAACACATCTGCCAGATTCAGGAAAGAAATATCCGTTCCCTGAATGGCATTGCTTAAATTTTCAAGGTTGCCGTTTTGTTGTGCTGGTCTGACATAATCCGGCATATATTCCGGATAAACAGTATTTTTATTCGGAACGATTGCCGTCAGAAATTTTGCGCCCTTGCTTTGGGTGTAATCCTGCAACATTTTCAGATTATAGACAATATTCTGAATACCATGTTCGGAAATGGTCGGATTGTTGACGTAATCGTCTTGTGTAGGGGTATAATACAACCATCCGTCTTTCCCGATAATGACATCTTTTTCAGAAGAAGTCTGAAATAATTTGCTTTTCATCCGGCTGTCAATATCTGCCAGTTCCTGACGGAATCCGAAATGGTCAGAAACATAAGCTGTGAACTCGTCCCCGAAATCCTCATTCAGAGAACCGTCTTCATTTTGCAGGGACGGCATTTTTGCAAGAACCCGCTTTTCGGCTGAACTGTCCGCCTTTGCTTTTGACGGAATCAGCATCATGACAGACGGAACGGCACAAACCGCCACAAATGCCAGACAATAAGCCAAATGCCATTTTTTGACTGCCTTCATCTTTTTTTGTTTCTTCATGCCTGCCACCTCAGAAATTCAGATAAATGAACGGACTGTATGCACCCGACGAAAGATACAACAGGCAAATTCCAAATAATGCCATTGAACCCATATAAGCCAGCACATCAAATGTTTTCTGTGTCTTTTGTCCGGCGGTTTGTAACTTGCTTTCTATCCACGGCTTGACAGGGAATGTAAAAATCACTGCCATTCCCAACGTCAAAAGGAACAGCGGATTTAATTGCATGGTCATCAGACTGAATGAAATTTCACGCTGTGCCATCTCTGCCGGACTGAATCCAAACATTGCTTTCCAGAATGACAAAGCCTGTGTCATATCATGCGCACGGAACACCACAAAACACAATACCACTGCACCCATACAGTAAATATGTTTCAGAATGTCAATGAAGAAATTCCTCTTGAATCTGTCTTTCGGAATAAGGCTTTCCAATGTGAGAAATGCACCGTTCAGCAATCCCCAGATAACAAATGTCCATGATGCGCCGTGCCATAATCCTGTCAGGAAAAAGACAATCCATTTATTGATAATGGTTCTCCCCTTGCCTTTGCGGTTTCCGCCGAGGGGGATGTATAAATATTCTTTGAACCATGTTGAAAGGGAAATATGCCATCTTCTCCAGAATTCCGTCACACTCCCCGAACAATAGGGATAGTTGAAATTCTCCTTAAACGTGAAACCGAACATTTTCCCCAGTCCAAGTGCCATGTCACTGTAACCGCTGAAATCAAAGTATATCTGCAATGTATAGCAGACTGCACCTAACCACGCACAGGAACAAATCAGTTTTTCATTTTCCATTGCAAAAGCAGAATCCGCCATCACTGCGACTGTATCAGCAATTATCAATTTTTTGGCAACTCCGATAATAAACCGCCGGATTCCCTGTGCAGTCTGTTCGAAATCAATCGGTCTTTCCGAGAGCTGATTTTCAATGTCCTTGTATTTCACAATAGGTCCTGCTATCAACTGCGGAAACAATGTGATATATAACAGCAATTTGAAGGGGTTTTTCTGAATTTGAATATCTCCCCTGTAAACGTCAATGACATAGGACATCGCCTGAAACGTGAAAAATGAAATTCCAATCGGCAATTTCACTTCTGGAATGGGAAGCGTCACAAATGGTAAATGATTGATAGTTTCCGTGAAAAAGCCAGCATATTTATACATACATAATAATTCTAAATTCCAGATAACCGAGAACACAAGCCCCATGATGCGGATGTGTTTTTTCCCTGCCATCATCAGCCCGAAGACATAATTTGCCAGAATGGAAATCACCATCAACACCACAACAGACGGCTCACCATAGGCATAAAATACCAGACTCACCAGAATCAGCAATGCATTCCGACAGTGTTTTTCCGGTATCAGATAATACAGAATCAGCACCGCCGGAAGAAATATAAACAAAAATGTTGTACTGCTGAATACCATAATTTTTTATTCCTCATCCATTACATTGGGTAATCATACATGATTTCTGTTACAGTTCCGTTATCAATAGTGAAACGTAAACTGCAATCATTATAATTATAAACATAGTAACTTCCCTGCTGTGTATACAGACTGCCATAAGCTGCTACAACGTCATCTGCCGTCGAACCGACTGAAATACCTCTGTTGGTGGATGCCCCTGCACCCTTAATCTGAATGCCGGTAGTCTGTGAAACTCCGTTTTCATCTTTCCATACATAGATAGTGAAATCATTGTAATAATAATTCACATCCGTGCCGTTTCCAAGGCAACTAGGAGCTTCAAGGGGTTCTTGAGCCGGAGGATTTGCCGATACAAAGGCATCTGCACTCTGTTTGAGCATGAGAGACTGACCATTATATACGAAAGTCAATTCATCCCCTGTTACCGCTACAACAGGCGGAGCAGTGGGAAGAGGTTCATCCAATGGCTCTGGTTCAGGGGGAATATCGTTGACAGGTTCGGTCGGAGTAGGTGTAGGCTCTGGCTCAGGGTCGGGAGCTGGAGGGTCTGGCTGTGAATCGGGCTGTTGAGTGGCTGCTGGCTGTTGAGTTGCCGCCGGTTGTTGTGCCGAACGGCTGGGAGTTCTGGCAGCTGTGGCGGCAGGTTTGGCGGTGGTTGCCTTTGCAGTGGTGGCAACAGGCGCAGCGGTTGTGACAACAGCAGCAGTTGTTTCAGCATTTTCGGGATTTTCAGCTGTTTCGGCTGTATCAGCAGTTTCTGAAACAGTTTCTGTCACAGCGACTGTTTCAGAAACAGTGGTTTCCGTTGTTTCTCCAAGGTCTTCATCCGCAAGCTGGATTTTGACAACAGTCGTTGCTTCCGTTTGCCCCATGTCGGTTCTTGTGACATTTTCCGCTGTTGTACCGCAGGCAACAAGTCCGGTACTCATCAACAACGTACCAACAATAGCAGTCACTTCATAGAATCTTTTCATCCTTAAAAATCCTTTCTCTATTTATCATATTTATTTATTGATATGTCGGAATGACATAACCAAGAAATTCATAATTTCCGGCAGCAACAATTCTATTCCAGCTATAATTTGCATAGCCATTGGTGCAGTCGTAGTTTGTCCATGCACCGTTAATATAAATCTGATTCCAGTAGTGGTCACCTGAACCATGAGTAGCATGAACAATTCTGCACTGATAACCAGCTTCACGAAGAACAAAATCCATTTTTGCCGCCATATAATAGCAAACACAATAATAATTCTGCATTGCATAATCAACCAATGAAAGCCAACCAACACTATTCAATTGCTCAATAGTTTTTGTGGCTTCTGTATAACGGTAATGATTAGTAGCTTGTACATAGTTATAAATACCAGAAACACTTGTACCATATTTTTCAAGAGCGGCTTTTGCACGTTCTTTATTGGTGTGAAGCAATGCAGACATTACCAGCCCATTCTCATCCAGATACATTCCATTGATTTCACAATTTGTCTGCATCACACCATTTTCATCAAAATAGTACTGATTGCCGTCAATGGTAACCCAGCCAGTGCGCATAACACCTGTTGAAGTGAAATAATAGCAATTTCCGTCAAGAGTCTTCCAACCTGTCTGTAACAAACCGTCGAAATTGAAGAAATAACGCTTTCCATCCCAATCAAGCCAGCCTGTTGCCATTCTTCCGTCTTCAAAGAAGTAATACCGACTGCCCTCAATGGTTGTCCAGCCAACAGCGGGAACACTGTCAGTAAGGTAATAACGGTTATCATCAAGCAACTTCCAACCATTGCAAACAGCACCATTATCATCCAAATAATAACGAACTCCCTCAATCTCATTCCAACCCGTGAGAATCTGCCCATTTTCAAGGCGGTAACAGCGTGAATCAAGATAATCTATCCACCCCGATTCACCGGAATACAAGATACCGTTTTCATCAAAACAATACATTGCATCTTCTGTCTTTGCAATGCCCGTCAGCATGACACCGGTTTCACCGCTGAAATAATATGTTCCGTCCTCTGTCTCCATCCAGCCCAGATGAATCACACCATTTTCGTCACTGTAATGTCTGCCATCTTCAAGGTCAAACCAGCCTGTTTGTAAAATGCCCTGACTGTCGAAATACATCAGACCGTTTTCCATTGTGATAAATCCGGTCTGCATGACTCCGGATTCGTCAAAATCATATTGCTTTTCGTCAATGGTCTGGAGACCTGTCAAAACAATGCCGTCTTCTCCAGCATAATATGTTTTTTCGTCCACGGTGAAAAATCCGGTTTGCAGTTCTCCGGTTTCCTCATCAAAATAGCAGTTGCCCAGATTGGTCGGATTCCAGCCCCTCGCCATATATCCAGCCTGATAATAGAAGAAACAGAGTTTCCCATTGATTAACAGCCAGCCTGTCTGGCGGATGCCCTCTTCATTGATATAATAAATTTGTCCGTCAATCTCAAGTAAACCTGTCTGCATAATGCCGTCTTCGTCGAAATAACGCATATTGCCGTTATCATCAAACCAGCCCTTTGCAATTCCGTCATCTGTGATATAATAAGTATTGTGATTGAGGACAACCAAACCGCTTCGGAGAACGCCATTCACATCAAGGTAAACTTTCTTTCTGTCCCTGTACATCCAGACATTTCGGGCGGAACTTCCGTTTTCATCAAAATAGTATGTATCTTCTCCGATTTTCTGCCATCCTGTGGCAATCTGTGAGCCGTCTTCCTGAAAGTAATGATATTTTCCGTCAATTTCCTGCCATCCGTAACAAAGCTGATAATCTTCGTCCGCATAGTAACTGTTTTCGCCGTCCTGAAACAGTCCTCTTTGCAGAAATCCGTCACCATCCGCAAAGAATGTTTTTTCACCCATCGGCGGAATGTCCTCACCGCTTCCCTGCATGGCACTGTAAATCAAAATTATAGATGCATCCGAAGCGTCCAAACCTCCGCTTTCGTCGGCATCCGCAAATAACAGCGCATCCGACGGCTGAAATCTTTGACTTTCCTCGTCAAGGGGGAGAAATGTTTCCGGCTGTTCACCAGATGCACCACTTTTGGCAACCGCTTCCAGAATCAAGGCTGCATCTGTCGCATCAACAGCATTGTCTGGGTTCACGTCACCCACCATGAAATTGGGGGAAAGTGTAAATTTTCCAATTTTTCTGCCGTCGTTTTCGGGAATGTAGGCTCTTTCCTCCTCATCATAAACAATCATATCAGAGGGACGCTGTAAAGCCGTGGATTTTTGGGGAGTTTCGGGCTCTGTGGGCTGTTCCTCTGGTGTTTCTTCGGTGGGGGGAGTTTCCTCCTCGACAGGAGTTTCCGGCTCAGAAACTTCTTCCGCCCATGCATTCAATGGCGCAGTCAGAAGCATTCCGCAAACAAGCACGGCTGTGATGACTGCATTCCTTTTTTTTCGGTTCATGAATTCACCTCACTGAAATTTCTCTTTCTCTGAAAATATCAATTGTTGCCAATATTATAGCACGTTTTCCCGAAAATTGCAAGACTGTGAAACATTCTGACGGATTTTCAGCATTTCCCACAAAAAAAAAGAAACGTTACAAAATTTTTTTACCCTACATCAAGGGGGCAATCAGTTTCATAATTTTTCCTGCAACCTTATAAAAAAGCGTCTCATTCCGGATGCTTTCGGGGGTGACTGTCCGGCATTTCTGCAAAGTCCTCATAAAATCCTCTTCAATTGAGGGAATGCAGTCTGTATGGTGCATATACACTGCACATTCAAAATGATGGTACAGACTGCGATAATCAAGGTTAATCGTCCCCACAACGGCTTTGACATTGTCACTCACAAACACTTTTGCATGAACAAAACCGGGGGTATATTCATAAATTTTGACACCTGCCTGTGTGAGAAATTTATAATGTGTCTTTGCGAGGGAATACGCTAATTTTTTATCAGGGATACCTGGTAAAATAATTCTCACATCCACCCCCCGACGAGCTGCAAATTTCAAGCAATTCTGCAATTCATCATCAAGAATCAGATAAGGGGTCATAATATGCACATACCGTTCCGCACGGTTGAGAATGTCCATATACACACTTTCCCCGACTCTCTTTCCGTCAAGCGGGCAATCCCCATAAGGCATGACCATTCCGGAAGGATGTTCCGGCTTTTCGTCCGGCAATGCCAGATACGGCTCAAAAATGGGGTTTGTCTCTGTCAGATTCCACATTTGCAGGAAAAGCAGTGTCAGACTGCTGACCGCATCACCTTCGAGCATGACGGCGGTATCTTTCCAATGTCCGAAACGCTCAATGTAATTGATATACTCATCCGCCAGATTCACACCGCCACTGAAACCGACTTTCCCATCAATCACCAGAATTTTCCGGTGGTCACGGTAATTGTAATGCGTTGACAAAAAGGGACGCAACGGGGAAAAAGCCTTACATTGAATTCCGAAGCGTTTCATTCGTTCAGGGTAATCATAGGAAAGTGTTGTGACTTCGCACATTCCGTCATACATCACACGCACTTCCACGCCCAATTTCGCCTTTTCTGCGAGAATTTGCAGGATACTCCCCCACATATAGCCCTCATCAATGATGAAATATTCCAAGAAAATAAATTTTTCCGCCTTTTTCAGCTTCTCCAAAAGTACTTCAAATTTGGCTTCACCAGATGGGAAATAAGTCACTTCTGTATTTTCGAACAACGGAAAACAGCCCATATGGTTGAGGTAATGACACAAATCATCTGTGCAGGAGTCTAATTCCGAGGCTCTCCGGATGGTATCGGGATTCTGTGGAAGTGCTTCTCTGGTTTGGTCTACCAGATAATCGAAACGGTCACGCAATGAACGCTGACCGACATCTGTTTGTGTGTACCACAAAAAAAATGTTGCTGGAATGGGTGCAAGGGTAATGAGCATCATCCATGTGAGCTTTGCAGAAGAATCCATATCCGAACTGAACAGATAAAATACCATTGAAATCGAGAAAACAGCCTGAAATACTTCGAAATGTGGCATATATTGTTTAAACCATTTGTAAAAGCTCAAAATTACCATTATTTGCACGATAATCAGCAAAACAATCAACAATGTACGGCTGAATATAAACTTTGTCAAGCCCTTTCTTTTTTTCGGCAAAAGCCGGAGAATTTTACTCTGTTCGTTTTTCATCGTCTCCACCCTTTCTGAAAACGTTTAACTTGTTTTCATTGTAACATATTTCTGAAAATATGTCAATACCGCCTTGCAAAACGCTGAAAACTATGCTATAATGGAAAGTAGCTGATAATAAGCTGAAACATGTGAGGAATCTTTAATTTTTACAAGGGGAGTTGATTTTACGTGAAAGTATGTTTACTGAATGACTCATTTCCTCCGCTTCTGGACGGAATTGTCACAGTTGTGAAAAATTATGCCGAAATCATGACCGAAACACAAAAAGCCCGTGTCATGGTAGGAGTGCCGGAATATCCTGATACGGATTATTCAATTTATCCGTATCCGGTTGTACCATACAAGAGCTTTAAGCTTCCGGAAATTGCAGACGGTTACAGAGCCGGAAACCCTCTTGCCATGAAAGCCATTTCGGAAATGGCGCAGTTTGAGCCGGATATTATTCATGTGCATTGTCCGGCAGTTTCGGCAGTCATGGGGCGGATTCTCCGGAATGAGACTGATGCACCTGTGATTTTCACCTACCACACGAAATATGATGTTGATATTGCAAGGGCGATGAAGTCCGAAAAAATCCGCAAAGAAGCCATCAAAGCAATGGTAACAAATATCTCTGCTTGTGATGAAGTCTGGACGGTCAGCCACGGTGCAGGAGACAATCTGCATTCATTAGGCTATGAAGGAGACATTCGGGTTGTTTCGAACGGTGTCGATTTTGCGAAAGGCATTTCAGAACCGGATTTCGTGCAGGATACTGTCAAGGAATATGACCTTCCCGAAAATGTGCCTATGTTTTTGTTCGTGGGGAGAATCATCAAATACAAGGGCTTGCCTTTAATTATTGATGCCATGCACGAACTTTCTGAAAACGGCATGGATTACAGAATGGTATTGATTGGCTCTGGTGTAGATGCTCCGGAATTACAGCAGACTTTGAGAGAATACGGCATTTCCCTCGACATCCGTCAGCCGGACGGAACAATCACCAGCGAAAAAGGCAACCAAAAAGCCGGAAAAGTCATTTTCACAGGCGCAGTATATGACCGTGAGCGACTCCGTGCATGGAATACAAGGGCAGATTTATTCCTGTTTCCGTCAACATACGACACAAATGGAATTGTTGTCCGTGAAGCGGCGGCTTGTGGTTTGGCAAGCGTTTTAATTGATGGTTCATGCGCCGCTGAGGGAATCACCCACGGCAGAAACGGCTATACTGTCGCAGAAACAAGCGGTTCAATGGCTCGCTTGCTGATGGAACTTTCCAAAAATCCCGACAAAATGCGTGAAGTCGGTCAGAATGCCATGAATGAAATTTATATCTCATGGCATGATAGTGTCATGCAGGCTGTTGACCGTTATCAGGTTGTCTTGGAAATGAAACACGCCGGAAAACTCAAACCACGCAGAAACGGCAAATCAGATAAATTCCTGAATGTAACAACTGATGTGATGGATGCATTCTATGACGTGTTCCATTTCCCGAAAGCCCTCAGAACCGGAATTCAGGATAATATCACCAGAAACCGCCTGAACTGGCAGGAAAATTTGTCCGGTATGCAGGAAAACTTTGCAGAGGCGGAAGAATACCTCAAAAAGAAAAAAGAGAAATTCCAGTCTGAGTTACAGGAATTTCATGAGAATGTCTCCGAAGTGCGTGACGAATTACTCGGAGAATGGACGGAAAAAGGAAATGAATTTCATAAAAATGTTGCGGAAGTCAGAGAGGAGCTGTTAGAAAAATGGACTGGTTCAAAGAAATGAGTTTCTACCAGATTTGGACAAGGAGCTTTTCAGACGGCAACGGGGACGGAATCGGCGATTTGTACGGCGTTTATGATAAGCTGGAATATGTGAAATCAATCGGAGTAGACGGAATCTGGTTTTCCCCGATTTACCCCTCCCCCAACGCAGATTACGGCTATGACATTTCAGACTATCGAAACATTCACCCCGATTTCGGCACGTTGGAACAATTTCAGAAAGTCCTCAACAAAGCCCACCGACTGGGCTTGAAAATCATCATGGATTTGGTTGTGAATCACACTTCTGATGAACATTTCTGGTTTCAGGAAAGCCGGAAAGGCAAGGACAACCCCTACAGTGATTACTACATCTGGAGAGATGAACCCAATAACTGGGATTCTCTTTTCGAGGGCAAGGCTTGGGAATATGATGAAATGCGGGGTCAATATTATCTGCATTTATTCTCAAAGAAACAGCCTGATTTAAACATGGATAACCCCAAAGTCCGGCAGGAAGTCAAGGATATTATGAAATTCTGGCTTGATATGGGGGTTGACGGTTTCCGAGAAGATGTCATTAACTTCATTTCGAAGCGTGAAGGACTTCCGGACGGTATCCCCTTCGTTCCGGCAATCGGGGGAATGATGCATTATAAAGATGGTCCTCATATTCATGAATATATGGCGGAATTCCGCAAAGTGGCTGAACGTTATCACGCTGTCCAGATTGGGGAAGGACCTATGACGAATCTAAATTCTGCAATGCGCTATCTGACTGGTGACAGCAAATCCCTCGACATGATGATTTCATTTGACCACATGATGGCGGATTGTCTTTTCACGGAATATGTCAATCTCCCCTTTAGCTTGGTGCGGTTCAAACACGCTGTATCAAGGTGGCAGACGGCTTTAAACGGAAAATCATGGAATGTGCTGTATCTGGAAAACCATGACCACCCCCGAATTATCAGCCGTTACGGAAATGAAGATTTCTGGAGAGAAAGCGGAACAATGCTCGCTATCTGCTATCTGTTTTTACAAGGGACACCCTTCATTTATCAGGGGCAGGAAATCGGCATGACTAACATCAAACTCCCCACCATTGACCACTATAAAGACATTGCAAGCCGGAAAAATTATGAACGTTTCCTGTCGTTTGAACCGCCGGAAAAACGCTTGCACCGTGTTCATGTTTCCAGCCGTGACTCCGCACGGACTCCCATGCAATGGGACAATTCCAAAAATGCAGGATTTTCCCCTGTTGAACCGTGGTTTTATGTGAATCCCAATTACAAGGAAATCAACGTCAAATCACAGCAGGATAATTATTTCAGCATTTTAAACATTTATCGCCGTTGCCTTGCCCTGCGGAAAAAGAGTAAAACCCTCTTACACGGCAGTTACAGAGAATTTTATCCCATGCACCCCACATTATATATGTATGAAAGAGTATATGAGAAAATCCATTATCTGGTAATCTGCTCATTCTCCGAAAAGAAACAAACCGTCACCCTCCCGAAAGAATATCAGGGAAAAAAATTACAACTCGTCATGTACAATATCGCCGGACATGAGGACGGTTCAGACCCTGTATTCACTCCCTATGAAGCAAGGGTTTACCGTTGCAGGTTCGATTGACAGAAAGGAATCATATTATCATGAATTTTACGGAATATCTGACAAAAATCAGAGAAAAAAGCCTTTCATTTCAGGAATTTTCCGAAGAAAGCGCAAAGACAGAATTCGTTCTTCCATTTTTCGCCGAACTGGGCTATGATACCACCGATTCAAAGGTATTCTGTCAGGATTATTCCTATGGCAGAAAAATTGCTGATTTCGCCATTTTGGAAAATGAAACCCCTTTGATGGTGATATTTATGGAACAATCCGGAAAAATTTCACGCTTCAATACTCAGCAAGTTCCGGAAAATACCGTCTATATGCTGACGAACGGAATTCGTTATCAAATGTTTTTGGACAGAAAAGAGAAAGACCCCTTTTTCACGTTCTCCCTCACAGAAAATGAACCTGATGAATATGAATATTTGTTGCCTCTGCTTTGTTATGGAACATTTCAGGGGAAAGAGACTGCCGAAGACATCATGACCATGCAATACATCCGCAAGGTGCAGAAAATATTGTTTGCGGAATTAATTTCTCCTAGTGACGAACTCCTTGACTTTCTGGAGAAAAAAGGCGGAAAAATCCCTGATTCGATGCGTGAACATATGCGTTCTGTGACGGCTTCCGCCATCCGTGACACGTTACAGCAGAATAATATTTCTGAATATTACTCCACATATCAGCAAGTTTCCGCCATTTCAGCACAGATTCAGACAGCATCTCTCTGCTGGCTTCCCGATTGTCATTGTCAGGAAGAGGACACCCACGACGTACTGAGAGTTCATATTTATACTTCTGCTAATAAAAAAATCGGCATTGTCAAAATCAAGAAAAGTGATTTTACCATGCAATTCCGTGACCTCTCCAAAGGTGCACCAACCATTCACATCCTTGAAAGTCCCGAAGAATTTACCGAACTCATTCAAAAAATCAGCTCCGAGCGTGGAAATGAAAAATAATGGATATTTACACAAGAGGTATTTTGAGTATGTTTCTTTTTGGCGGTATCATTATTACAATTCCGCTTTTTCTGTTTTTCATGCTTGCGCTGATTCTGGAATATCGGGAATGTGACCGCTTGCAACAGCAAAAAGATTCCCTTCCCGACTTTGAACAGCAGTTTCAAGCTGAAAACAAAAAGAGAGTGCTTTACAAAATTCTTGTGGGAATTTCCGAAATTGTTTTGTTTATCATGGTACTTGCATTTTTCATGATACGAGCACAAAAAATTACAGCATTTTAGGGAAATTTTCACGACGTTGCAAGGAAAAATTTTCTTTCTGATGATAGTACTGTTTTTGATTCTCCGGTAATTATTGAAAATTTCCATAATTTTTTCAAAACTTTAGGAATTTTTAAGTTTTTTTTAAGATTTCCCCCCTATAATAAAAGCATGAACAAAACCAATAGCCTGAAACGGAATCCGGTGAGCCGCACAAGCCGGATGTCCGCAACCGGCACAAAATGAATCAATTTCTGAATCAATCTTGATGAAAAGGGGAAATTTGTTATGAAGAATCGTAATCGTTTCAGCCGTACACTGGCAGGCGTAATGGCAATGGCTGCAATGTGTGCTTCTCTTCCGGCTTTTGAAATTGGGGCAAGCGCAGCGCAGACACTCGCAGGCGATACCACTAAAGACGGTGCTGTATCTGTTGCAGACGTGGTTCTGCTCCAGCAGTATCTGACAAGAAAGAAGACAATCGACCAGCAGGCTTTTGAAAATGCTGATATGAATGCTGATGGCAGAGTAAATATTATTGATTTGGCTCTGCTGAAAAAGTCCATCATTGATGCAAGAACAGCTGAACAGCCTACTGACCCTGAACCAACTGAACCAACTACAGAGCCGACAACTGATGAGCCTACTACAAGTGAGGGAATCGTTACTTCCATCGTATTCGACGGCAACAGTGTAAAGCTCTATGATGCAAACGGCAACGCTGTTACAGATGCTACTAACGTAACTGTTGAGAATGGCACTTATGTTACCATTACAAGCGCACTTCCGGCAGATGCAGAAACAGGTAAAGTTCCGGCTTATGCTATCAGCGGTTCTTCTTCCAATGGTCAGCTGAGAGTCAACACAGACAACACCGTTGACCCGACAGCAGCAGTTGAACTGAGTCTCGAAGGTCTGACACTTTCTAATGATACAGTCGCTCCAATTTACATTGATAATGTTGGCGATTCTGCAACCCTCACCATCAAGAAGGGCACAGAAAATACCATCTCTGACGGTACAACCCATACTGATACTTATGTCAACAGCGACAATGAAACAGTCACTGTCAACGGCGCAATTTACGCAAAGGATGACCTCAAGATTAAGGGTAAGGGTACTTTGACAGTTAATGGTAACTACTCCGATGGTATCGTTTGCAAGGATGACCTGAAAATCTGGAATGGTACAATCATTGTCAACGCTGTAGATGACGGTATCCGTGGCAATGACTCTGTCCGTATCGGCGACCCTGATATACTGGTTGCAAACGGTGGTGATGGGGATTACTCCAATCTGAGCATCAGCGTAACAACAAAATCCGGAGACGGCATCAAGTCCACTAACAACAGTGACACCACAAAGGGCTTTGTTACCATCAACGGCGGTACAGTCAATATCAATTCTTATGCAGACGGCATTCAGGCTGAACAGCAGTTCACCATGAACGGCGGTGATGTGACAATCTACACATATCAGGGCAGTGGTTATACTGGTTCTGGTTCTTCTTCCTCTGGTTCTACAAACCCGTGGGGTGGCGGCGGAATGGGTACGGACGGCAACTCCAACAAGACCGATATTTCCGCTAAGGGCATCAAGGCTGTAGGTCTGTATGATGAAGCTGGTACAACATGGCAGAGTGCTGGTAATATCACTATCACAGGCGGTACAATCACAGTTGATTCTTCTGATGATGCTGTACACTGCGGTGGAGATATGAATATTACAGGCGGTATCTTCAAAGTTGCATCCGCTGACGATGGTTTCCATTCTGACCATACTTTGACAATCGGCACTGCAAACGCTGGCACATTTGATGATGTACAGATTTACGTTTCCAAGTGCTATGAAGGTGTTGAAGCTCCGACCATCAACCAGAATTCCGGTACAGTTTATATTGTATCCGAGGATGACGGCTACAATGCAGGCGGTGGCGCAGACGGTTCAGGTACTGGCGGTTTCGGTGGCCCTGGAAGTGGCTGGAGTCAGGGAACAACAAGTTCCTCTACTAGCATCGTGATGAACCTCAACGGCGGTCTGGCAGTTGTCAACTCTGCCAACGGCGACCATGATGCATTTGACTCCAATGGTGACATTATCATCAACGGCGGTTACTATTGCGCAAACGGTCAGGAACCTTTGGACTGTGGCGACAGCGGAAACACCATCAGCCTGAACGGCGGTAGTGTTATCACAATGACCGCAGGCAACACCAGCCTCACAACCCGTTACACCTTCACCGATAACAACGGCAATGCAATTGTTTCCTTCCTCTCCGGTAACGGTGGCGGACTGAGAAGCGGTTCTACATGCTCTGCACAATCCGGCGGTAATGTTTCCGGCGGTACTGAAATTCTTGCACAGGCTGGCGACAAGACTGTTACAATCGGCGGTTCTATCTCTGGCGGTTCTGCATTGGGTCAGTCCAGTGAGAGTGGTGGTCCTGGACAGGGTGGTCCCGGAACTCGTTGGTAATCCTTCCGACAGTAACTAATTAACGTTCCTTATAATATATCAACAGAATTCCCCCGAATCCGCAAAAGTTCGGGGGAATTCTGTTTTTTCTGGTTATTATATAAAATCAGGACAATAGCCCCTAAATTAACAAAAAATCCCCAACTTCTGAAAGTTGAGAATTTTTTGTTGATAATTATTCTTCAGTCCGCTGAAACAGGCATAACGCTCCAAAACCGCCAAAGCCTACAATGCCGATACAGATTGTCACGACTGCCATCACAAACGCACGATTGACCAGTAAATTCAGGTACCCTACCACAGCAGAAAATATCTGCGGGTCAGTCACAACGAAGCCCGAAAAATAATTCGTATGTGTCACCCAAAAACATGGTACTGATACCAATACCCCTGCTGTAAATGCGGAAAGTCCCAGCCAATATGGAATGTTAATCATCTTCTTTTTGTTCAGGAATACAATGATAACCGCCAAGACAATTGTCACTGCCAAGCAAACCGTCACTGCAACATTCAGATAGCCTACTACCTGACGAAGCTTTGCAAGCCATCCTTTTTCATAAAGCATGGTAAATTTGAAATTATCCACCACAAAAAGAATTTCTTTTTCAGATTCTTCAATTACAGCTGTCAATTTTTCTTGATATATGTCGTCTTTCTGATAGCCGTTGACATCCGCATATTCTTCAAAGAATTCAGTCACAGACTGTTCCATTTCCGTGAAATCCATTGTAAACTGATATTCTGACGTATTGCCGTTGAGGTATTCAAAAGACTGCGTGACACTTTCCATGATGCCATTATAAATCATTTCCTTGTCTACCACACGCAGGAAAACCGCCTCCGGAATTCCGGTACTGTTCGCACGGGTCTTGAAATAAGTCTCCAGCTTGTCATAAGCCTTGTCTGTCAACCCCTCCTGCTGTACCACCACATGAAACATATTCACATTGAGTGCACTTCTCTGCATGAGCAGGGTCATTTCCGTGCAAATCAGGCTGAATACCAGAAACAGGGTGAACAGCACGTTCAGGAAATAGTGAGGGATACGCTTCATCTCTGCGCCTCCTCTCCTGCCTGATAAAACTTCCTGCTGACCATATCACAGATAACACCCACTCTTGTCGTGGATGTGCCAAGCACTTGCGCCTGACAGGTGTATAATGTCAGCTTGTCTTCCACAGAGGGAAGGACATATTTTTTTTCTGTATTTTCGAACGTCACCAGCTCTTTCGCCTGATATGTAAAAATTCCGTACTCGGTATAAAGTACCACTTCATCCCCGACTTGAATTTGATTCAGGTCTGAAAAAAACGTGTTGACATGCGCATCAATGACAACATTTCCTGTTTCGCCAATCACGACAGAAGACGTTGTCTGACATGCACCACGCTCCAGCAATTCCGGACTGCTCCCCCAGTACACCGGAACAGAAAGCCCGATTTTCTCACAGCTTAATACTGCGTACTGGTCGCCGAACGACGGACGGATAATATTTCCCTCTTCTGAAAGCGTTCCTTGTCCGGTTTGTTCAGTGGGAATCTGGTCGTTTTCGGTAATGACAAGCCCTGTCACGCCGTTTGACTGCTCAGAGGGCGCAGGCATCTGGTTCATGAATGCAATGTGCAGATACGTTCTGAAACGCTCATAAGGTATCATCAGAACACCAGCACTGACCGCAGCACTTAACACCAGCATGAAAACCGCCGTCAAAATGAAAACCGGAGCATGATTCTTTTGTTTTGATTTTGCCAAAAAATGAACTCCTTTCGGTTCAGTCCTCTTCTGTTCTTCGGATATAACGATACAGCCCGACAAAGCCGAATACTGCCGTCAATATGCCGAACAATGAAAGCAGAAGGGGCTTGGTGTGGGAAATTCCTGTTTCATCGACAACAATTCCAACAGCCGCCTTATCAACCACTCTTCCTTCCTGATTACGGATTGTCAGAGAAATGTTTTCTTCTGTCAGAGAATCCACTGAAACATTCAGCCCCATAGAATCCGCAGTATCAATATAACTTTCCACCAGTGCCATTTTGTCTTCCATGGGCATCTGTTTGAGCATACTGTTTTTTTCCTCTTTGGAGAGACTGCCAACAAATTCATTTTTAGAAGTTTCGTCCAGCTGATTCACATAGTCAATTTTTTCCTCAAATGTCATTTTGATAAAATCAGAAGATTCAATTCTCTGTTCCGTTGTGCCGTCTTTTTTGGTTACGGTTTCCACAGGTGCAGGGGTTGAATTTTCGGTGACATTAGTATTGTTTTCCTCACTGTCGGAACTGTCAAGATTTTCCTTGTTTTCCGGTGCAGTGGAATCGGCTTTTTCTTCGGGGTCGTCAATTTCTTCAGGGTCAACACCCAGATAGTTGCAGATAAGCTCTTTTGTCTGTGAATTGTACTCCTGTACCTTTCCATAAGCCGTATCAAGCTTTTCTTGGGTATAATCGCCGGAAGACCATTCATTATAGCCCATCTGAATCAAGGTTTCAGGCCATCCAGCCTGACGAGCCTTTGCAGCAACATCATCCGCAGTGTAAGCACTTGCAGAAAGTGAAATCCCTCCGGTGTAAATCAGACAACATGCAGCCAATACGGCTGTCATTCCTTTCAATCTCATAAAAACAGCTCCTTTCCAAAGCAGTGAGATGGTTCAGATACTATCTGTTATTATACCAGAAATCCGCAGAAAAAGCAAGGTGAAAAAATTTCCCTTTTAATCAATTAGTCCTCCTCAGCTACTTCCGCATGTTCTGCAAGATAATTTGCAACGTCGCCAATGGTGCGGATGCTGTCAACAACTTCGTCAGGGATACGAATATCTGTTGCACTTTCAATTGCAACAATCAATTCTACCACATCCATAGAAGTTGCATTCAAATCATCCAGAATGTCTGTGTCTTCTGTCAGGTCGTCTACATCTCTGTCGAACTGGTCGGCAATAATCGCCGCTACTGTCTCAAATTCCATCAAAATAATCCCTCCGTTTTAATTTCCGGCGGTCATCTGCAAGAGCATATTTCCGCTGGTAAAAAGATTCTGAAATCAGTATACCGGAAAAATACCATTTCTGTCAATAGGCTGATTTCCCATCTTTCGAAATAATTTTAGTAATTTTTTTGTACAAATTGCTGTTCCGATATACAAATAGTATTTTACAGTGCCAATTTTACAGAATTTTGATGATTTTTTCCAAAAAAAATGATAAAACCCATTGTATTTTATCTTGAAATATGTTATCATAAGAGAGACTACTCAAATATTAGGCGATTGCAAAATAGAAAGATAGGGTGCAACGTAAATAAGCCATTTCTCTAGTCAAAATCCATATTATCATTGAAAAAGTGGAGGGATGGAGAAAAAGCAAGGACTTGAAAAAAATAACTATTTATAGCTGTTTTTTGAATTTTGCAATCGTCTAATCAAATATCAAAAGGAGAATTTTTTATGCTGAATTACAAACTGATAGGCTATCCGCTGGGGCATTCTATGTCACCATGGATTCATGAACACTTATTTGCAATGTCCGGTCATGAGGGAGCATATGCGCTCTTGGAAATCGCCCCTGAATCGCTCGAAACCGCTTTTTCAGAGCTTCAGAAACTGAACGGCTTCAATATCACCATTCCGCATAAGGTTGCAATTATCCCCTTTCTGGATGAACTGGACGAAACCGCTGAAAGATACCACTCTGTGAATTGTGTCGTCAATCAAAACGGGAAATCCGTCGGCTATAATACGGACTGCGTCGGTTTCCTGCGAAGTGTTCCGCAAATCAAGAAACATGATAACATTCTGCTGATTGGCAGTGGCGGAGTCGGGCGCATGATGGCGACGGAAGCCTATCTGCGAAAAGCGAATCTGACCATTGTCGAGAAAAATATCGCCGTTGCAGAAGCTCTCAAACAGGAATTGGAATCCCCCTATTATGAAAATACCATTCGTGTATTGGATTTTGCACCAGATGAACATTTCGATTTATTGATGAATGCAAGCCCTGTCGGGATGTTCCCGAAAATTGACAATTGCCCTGTCTCTGATGAAATCATTGCTAATTGTGACAAGGTATTCGATGTGATTTATAACCCCACGGAAACACTGCTTGTCAAGAAAGCCAAAGCAATGGGGAAAACCGCTGTCGGAGGTTCGTCAATGCTGGTATGGCAGGCGGTCAATGCGCATGAAATCTGGTATGGTTTCAACTATGACCCCAACCAGATTGATGAACTCGTGAGGGAAATGGAACAGGAAGTAAACAGGCTGTTTGTATTAAAATAAAGGGGCTTGGGGGAAAATTGCCCTCTTAGTGCGAACTGCGATAGTTTTAGGCGGTTCGTGCTAAGCCTTACAGGGCAATTGTCCCCCATTAAAATAAAAAGGGGCTTGGGGGAAAATTGCCCTCTTAGTGCGAACTGCGATAGTTTTAGGCGGTTCGTGCTAAGCCTTACAGGGCAATTGTCCCCCATTAAAATAAAAAGGGGCTTGGGGGAAAATCAAGGGGTATGGGGAAAAGCAATGCACTTGACACAAACACATGAGAAAAATCTTGTTTTTTGATTGCGTGTGTCAAGACTTCCTGCATTGTGTTCCCCATTTTAAAAAAGGAGGTAAATGCATGACAATTTTTTTATGTGGCTTTATGGGATGCGGAAAAAGTACAGTTGGGGCAAGGCTTGCAAAAGAAATGAATTGCCCTTTCGTGGATATGGATTCTTACATTGAAGAAAAAGCAGGAATGACCATCCCTGAAATTTTCGAAAAGCACGGCGAACCTTATTTCCGTGACCTCGAAACAGAAGCCATCAGGGAACTGGCGGAACGTGAGGGCGTTATTGCCTGCGGTGGCGGTGCAATGCTGAAAAAAGAAAATGCTGACATTGCAAGGGCGCACGGTATCGTTTTAATGCTGGATGTACCTTTCAGAATGTGTTATCAGCGCATTGCCAACACGGACAGACCCATTGTCCGCAGAAGCACCCGACAGGAACTTTACAACCTCTATCGAAAGCGCAAGGGCATTTATCGCCGTCATAGTTCCCACATTGTGGAAGCGATTTATAACCCTGCCATCAATACAGAGAAAGTTCTTAAACTGATTAAATGGAAACAACAGGAGAGTGAAACATGATTATTTATAATGCAGAAATTTACTCCATGACGGAGGATATGCATTTTTATGGGTATGTGGAAATTGAAGGCAGTAAAATTGTTGCTGTCGAACAAGGCAAGCCGGAAAGCGTTTCTGAAAATGATATTGATGCCAATGGCGGATTACTCTTTCCGGGGTTCATTGATGCACATACTCACCTTGGGATTATTGAAAATGGTATCGGCTTCGAGGGCGACGACTGCAACGAAATCAGCGACCCCTTTACCCCCCAGATGAGGGCTTTGGACGGTATCAACCCTTATGACCGCTGTTTTGAAGATGCACGGAATGCCGGAATTACTTCTGTCATGATTTCCGCAGGGAGTGCGAATGCCTGCGGTGGTGAAATGGTGCTTCTGAAAACTGCCGGACGGTGCGCAGATGAAATGCTGGTCAGTTCATGCGGTATGAAGTTCGCACTTGGTGAGAATCCCAAAACCGTTTACAATGACCGTGACGAAACACCTGTCACCAGAATGGCAACTGTTGCCCTTATCCGTGAGGGTCTCCAAAAAGCCAAACTTTACGCTGAAAAACTGGAGCGTTTCGAAGAACACCCCGACGAAGAAGAACCGCCGGAATATGACATCAAATGTGAAGCCCTTCTACAGCTCTTAGAGGGTGACGAGAAAGCACATTTCCATTGTCACCGCTCTGACGACGTGGCAACGGCTCACAGAATTGCTAAAGAATTCGGGCTTGATTTGGTTATCATCCACGGAACAGGCGCACACAAGAACGCTGATTTGTTCGGGGAATGGGGCTTGTCTGTGATTGTAGGGCCTATCATCTGTGACAGAGGAAAGCCCGAAATGAAAGACCTTGACATTGCCTGCGCCGGAAAGCTCTACAAAGAGGGTGTCCATGTGGCAATCTGCACAGACCATCCGGAAGTACCAATTCAATATTTACCGTTATCAGTGGCATTGGCTGTCAAGGGCGGTTTACCACGGGAAGCCGGACTTCGTGCGATTACGTCAGAAGCTGCGGATATTCTGGGAGTTTCTGACCGTATCGGCAGAATTCAGGCTGGATTGGATGCGGATTTAGTGTTATTCGCAGATGACCCTTTGGATATTATGAATGACCCTGTATTCACGATGATTAACGGAAAAATAGTTTATAAGAATAATAAATAATAAAAATAACAGGAGAATATTATGAGAGAAATTTCAGTGCAGGAAATTACAGAAGCTGTTGCAGAACTCTGCATTCAGGCAAATAAAATTTTACCTCCTAACCTCGAAAAGCGCATTGCAGAATGTGCCAAATTGGAGCAGTCCCCCGTTGCCAAGGCAGTATTTGACGATTTGCAGGAAAATATCAAAGTCGCAAAGGAAGAAAATTTCCCCATCTGTCAGGATACCGGAATGACTGTCGTTTTCATTGAATTGGGGCAGGAGGTACATATTACAGGCGGTTTATTAAACGATGCTGTCAATTCAGGAGTGGCTAAGGGCTACACAGAAGGATATTTAAGAAAATCCGTTGTCAGTGACCCACTCGAACGTGTCAACACAAATGACAATACCCCTGCTGTCATTCATCTGACCTTGACAGAGGGCGACAAGATGAAAATTTCCGTATGTCCAAAAGGCTTCGGAAGTGAAAATATGTCAGGATTGAAAATGCTTACCCCTGCAAGCGGTCGGGACGGCGTTGTGAAATTCGTGGTTGATACGATTGCAAAAGCCGGAAGTAATCCCTGTCCGCCGATTGTTGTCGGGGTCGGGATTGGCGGAAACTTTGAGGAATGCGCTTTACTTGCCAAAAAAGCCCTCTGCCGTGATGCGGACGAAAGAAACCCCATTCCCTATTATGCCGAACTGGAAAGCGAACTCCTTGACAAAATCAATGCCCTTGGAATCGGTGCGCAGGGGTTCGGGGGGACTTGTACCGCCCTTTATGTCAATGTGGAAGCTGGTGCAACCCATATCGCAGGTTTACCGGTGGCGGTCAATGTCGGCTGTCATGTGACCAGACACGCAGAGAGAATATTATAAAAATTAAAGAGGTATGGGGAAAAATGCTATTAAAATGGGGGAACATTGCGCTGTTGAATCTTAACGCAGATTGCTTAAAACTGTTGCAATCTACGTTAAGGGCACAACTTTCCCCCATACCCTCTTAAACATATTCCCCATTACAGAAAGGAGAAAAAATGTTACTAGCGATTGATATTGGAAATACTAATATTGTGCTTGGCTGTTTTGACGATGACAAAATTCTGTTCCGTGAACGCATTGCAACCAATCAGCAACAAACCGATTTAGAATATGCGACTAAAATTCGAATGGCTCTTGATATTTACCATATCCCCCCTGAAACAATTGAACATTCTATTATTTCGTCTGTCGTTCCGACTGTCACCAACACTATGAAACAGGCTGTCAGAAAATATATCGGCTGTGAAAGCATGGTGGTGAAAAGCGGTATCAAGACCGGACTTTCGATTATGATTGACAATCCGGCTCAATTGGGTTCTGATTTGGTGGTGGATGCCGTCGCAGGAGTGGAGGAATACCCTGTTCCGCTGATTGTCATTGATATGGGGACAGCAACCACATTGTCTTACATTGATGCAAAAAAGAATTATCGGGGCGGTATCATCATGACCGGAATGGCGGTTTCTGCGGATGCACTTGTCAGCCGGACGGCACAGCTCCCGAAAATCGCCTTTGAAGCTCCAAAGAAAATTATTGGTACGAATACCATTCATTGTATGCAGTCGGGCATGATGTATTCGACAGCATACGCATTGGACGGCATGATTGCTCATATTGAAGAAGAAACCGGAAACGCTTGTACAGTCGTTGCGACTGGCGGACTGGCAAGCACGGTGATTCCCCTCTGTAAGCGTGAAATCATTTTGGATGATGATTTATTACTGAAAGGCTTGTATTATATTTACCATCGGAATAAGTGAGATAAATCGGAATTTACCAGTTAGGGAGGGATGGGGACACTTGCACAGTACCCTTTATATATTTTTTAATCTATTTTTTTCGTGCGAAGGGATAGTAAACCCTCCTAACCCCCCCCCGTCATTGAAAATGGAGAGTCGACTGCACAAAAAACAGAATATCAATTGCTATATTAAATAGTATAATATGATAAATTCTGATTTTTCCGAAAACTATCACAGGAAATACAAATTTTTCTGCTATCATCCAATTAAAGGAGATGAAACCAAAATGACAGACAGCATTTACGGCGGTTATGCCAATATTTTAGAAGAACTCCGCTCCATGATGGAAGAGCGTATCAATACTTATACCAAAGAAGTCTATCAGGAAACAGGGCTGAAAATCTGTGAGCACCTGATTGCCCGTGTCAAATCAGAAGACAGCATGAGGGAAAAATGCAACCGGAAAGGCGTTCCCGAAACGCCGGAATCTGCTTTAAAACGAATGCGTGACAGTATCGGTATTCGGATTATTTGTCCGTTCATTGATGATATTTATGAGAATGTCAACCGTCTGCGAAATTTTCCGGATTGTGAGGTTGTGGAAGAAAAAGACTATATCCGTCATGCCAAGCCGAACGGTTACAGAAGTTATCATATGATATTGGAGCTGGAAACCAATTATCCCGATATTCTGGGAAATCCGAAAGGGAAATTCTTTGTAGAAATTCAGCTCCGCACGATTGCAATGGATTCATGGGCAGCATTGGAACATCAGATGAAATACAAAAAGCATATCGAGAATCAAGAATTGATTGTGGAAGAACTGAAACGCTGTGCGGATGAATTAGCCTCCTGTGATGTTTCCATGCAGACCATTCGGAATTTAATTTATCAGGGATAATAATTTTTTATTATATTTCCAGAAAGGAGTAAACAATGAGATTATTACTGGCAGAAGATGAAAAGGAATTGTCAAGGGCTTTACAAGCAATCCTGAATCATTCCGGCTATGCCGTGGATGCTGTTTACAACGGTCAGGAAGCCGTGGAACAAGCCGGAAAAAATGCTTATGATGCAATGATATTTGATATTATGATGCCTGTCATGGACGGTATCACGGCTTTGAAAACGCTCCGTGAACAGGCAGACTATACCCCTGTACTGCTATTGACAGCGAAGGCGGAAGTTGATGACCGTATCACCGGACTGGATGCAGGGGCAGACGATTATTTGACAAAGCCTTTCGCCATGGGCGAACTCCTTGCAAGAATCCGCTCCATGACCAGACGAAATGATACCTACACACAGAAAAAATTAACTGTCGGTTCGGTAATTCTGGACACATCCGAACAGTCGCTTTCTTGTGAAAACAGTATCCGCCTTGCAAATAAAGAAGTCAAACTGGCGGAACTGTTCATGAATCATGCCGGAATTGCCATCTCAACAGAGGAAATCCTTGACAAAATCTGGAATAATGACGGAAACGGAAAAGCGGTCTGGATGTATGTATGTTTCCTGAACAGCAAGTTACAATCCATCAATGCAGACATTACCATTTCCGGAGAGGAAAACGGCAGTTTCACGCTGTATGTCGTTGGGGAAAGCGCATGATTCGCAAACTCCGGAAAAAATTTATCCTCATTGCATCAGGGGCGATTCTGATTATTCTGGCGGTCGTCATGGTCAGTATCAATCTTGTCACCTACGCTTCGACGATTTCGGAAATTGATTCCATTCTGGAATTTATTCTTGACAATAACGGTCGGATGCCTATGGACTGGCACAGGAAAGAAAATTTCCTCTTCCACGTCAATCAGGAATTACCCTATGAAACACGATATTTTTCAATGATTCTTGACGACTGCGGAAATCTCGTCATGACTGACTATGAACATATCGCTTCCGTTTCGGATGAGGATATTCAGGAATTTATTCTGACAGATTCTAAAAAAAATGCTGGGAGAATTGAAACCTCTGACGGAATTTATTTCTACCAGCGGAAACAAATCAGCGGTGAGGATTTATGCGAAACTTACCCTGATGCAGGTCTGACAGATGAGAGTTACAGCCTGACCATCTTCATGGATGCCACAAACCGCCTGTATCGTTTCCAGAATATGCAGTTATTTTCCATATTGAGCAGTATATTTTGTTTTCTGGTGTTCTTCGTGCTGGTGTCTGTTTTCTCCAACAGAGCCATCAAGCCCACGATTGAAGCCTATGAAAAACAAAAGCGTTTCATCACAGATGCAGGGCACGAATTAAAAACCCCCCTCGCTATTATCTCCGCCAATACAGAAGTCATTGAGGCAATGGACGGAAAATCTGAATGGACAGAGAGTATTCTCAATCAGGTCAGACGGCTTTCAGGGCTTGTGGCTGATTTAATCACCCTCGCAAGGCTGGAAGAATCTGCTGAAAATGAAAATCTCACAACGGAAGAATTTGATTTTTCCGCAAAGGTCAAAGAAGTTGCTGAATCATTCCGTCTGGTTGTCACACAGCAGGGAAAACAGTTTTCCTCCGAAATTGCCGGCGGTATCACCCTCAAAGGCAACATGAAAAGCCTTCATGAACTGGTTTCTATCCTCACAGATAACGCTGTTAAATACTGCGACGACAACGGCACTGTCTCCGTTTCCCTCTCGGCACAGAAAAAAAATGCCGTCCTTGCTGTCACAAATGACTACAAAGACGGCGAAACTGTCGATTATTCGAAATTCTTTGACCGCTTCTATCGGGAAGATTCCTCACGCAACAGCGAAAAGCATGGCTATGGTATCGGCTTATCTATGGCGGAAAGCATTGTCAGCATCCACAAGGGAAAAATTTCAGCCGGATTTGCTGACGGGAAAATTACTTTTACTGTATTACTACCAATATAATGGGGGACAATTGCCCTGTAAGGCTTAGCACAACCGCCTAAAACTAGCGCAGTTCGCACTAAGAGGGCACTTTTCCCCCAAGCCCCCTTTATTATTTTAATGGGGGACGTTGTGCGTGACATCCTCCCCCGCCTAAAGA
>DGHF01000154.1 GCA_002392545.1 Ruminococcus sp. UBA3855 | reverse complement strand
AACGCAATGGAAAAGTTTCTGCACGTACTGCATTTGATGCAATGCGTCAGGGCGACAAAGCCGCCAAAGAAGTTGTTGATTTCTATATCAAGGCTCTGGCTGCTGGTATCACGAACACTATCAATATTTTCCAGCCGGATGTATTATGCATCGGCGGTGGTGTGTGCAACGAGGGAGACCCGCTTCTGTTGCCTATGAAAGAACTTGTCAAGAAGGAAATTTACACCCGTAATTCTCCAAAAAATACAGAGATTGTCATTGCAAAGCTTGGAAATGATGCCGGCTTAATTGGTGCGGCGTTCCTTGGTGCAGCAGTCAAGTAATATTCCCCAAAAAATCAGCCCCGCCTTTTAAAGACGGGGCTTTCATATTACTGTTTCGGGATTGTGTAAGTTGTGGGTGTTCCCTTTACGAGAGCACCGTTAAGCGTTGTCCAGAAAGGTGTAATTGTTATTTCCTTACCAAAATACTTCTTTGTGATGTTGTTCAATGTATAAACTGCCTTGCAGCCGTCATCCGCCATGAAAAGCTTATCAGCCTTGACTTTCTTGACGCTGTTGCCGATTTGGATTTCAAATCTTACTTCCTTGAAACTGCTGTCCGGAACGAGGGCAGAAATCTGGAGCGTTCCCTTTGAGCCGTTGGAGGAAAATACAGGTTCAGCGACTTTCAGCCACTTGTCAGCATCCACAAATTTTGCATAAGCGACACCGTCAGTTCCTGTATATGGTTTTGTGCAGGTGCTGTCTGTGAAGTAGCCAGCAAATACTTTACCTTCCTTTGTGGGGGCAGTGGGCTGAATACGTTCAAAGCCCTCTTTCAGCTTGATTGTAAAATCTGCCGTTGCAGTCTGCGAATTGTAGTTTGTTTCATTTCTCATTTCCTCCTTGATTAAATTTACAACACAAAAAGCACATCCTGAAACGGTACACAAATACCGTTCAGAATGTGCAGATATGCTATATTAAATTCTGGGCATGACAAAAGAGCGCAGTTTAAGCTAAGCTGTGCTGTGCGCATTATATCACGATTCAGCATATTTGTCAAGCCCCTTTCTGAAAAATTTTATATTTCCAGTATATCATACAACAGCGGAAAAATCAAGAACATTTTGTGAACTTTTTGATTCAGAGGCATAGAAAAAATCGTGTGTGGTTTGGTGAAATGATACAAAAAGGACGGCATTTTTCACAAAAAAATGTACCGTCCTTTTACTTTTCAACAGTTGAAATGTTGAAAGATGATTTCTGATTCAGAGTAATGCCACATCCGCATAATTCATTTGCGGATGCAGGGCTAAATTGATTCCGCAGGCTAATAAATGTGCTGACTGTTCAATCAGCCTGTCCACATCCTGCGGTGTTACCATCATATCGGAAATTTCGGGGAAATCATTTTCTCCGGTCAAATCCTCTGCGATTGTCCGCATCCCGATAACAGTCGGCACACCAACCGCAATGACAGGAATCCCCATTAAATCCGCATTGAGTGCTTTTCGGTGATTATTGACACCACTTCCGGGGGAAATGCCCGTATCCGAAATTTGAATTGTCGTCCCTAGCCGTTCCAACGAAGAACAGGCTAATGCATCTACCGCAATGACCGCAGAGGGCTTTATTTTTTCCACGATGGCAGACAATAACTCTGCTGATTCCATGCCTGTCTGACCCAATACCCCTCCTGAAATGACGGCAACGGAACGCAGGGACTTTAAAAATTCCTCGTCTTCTTTTTCGAGTTCTTTTTGTAAATGTCGGGTTGCAAGCACCTTTGAGGCGGTTTTGACCCCCAATGCATCAGGGGTGATTTCGGCATTTCCCAGCCCTGCCACCAGAATACAGCCCTCTTCTGGTAATAACTGCCGTAATTCTTCCGCTAATTCTTCCGCCATTGCTTCGTAATCATCTGAAAATCTGGACAGGGATTCCCCTTCTAATGTGATATACCGCCCTTTTCCCTTGTTGAGGGGTTTCCCGCTTTCGTCATCTTCAATATTGATTTCAGTAATCTGAAAGTATTTTCCTCGTTTGTGCTGGGTGATTCCTGCGGATACCTGAGCCGTATTCAGGCTTTCAAGGGCTAAATCTGTACGATACTGCATGAATGTACTCCTTCCTGACTTGACATTTATTCTATTTTGTGTTACAATGTTAGAAATATTACTCAGAAAGGTGATTTTTTATGAAAATCAAACATTTTCCGGCTTTCATCCTGTCTTTTGGGATGCTGTGCGCTGTTCCGATACCTGCACACGCTGAAACACCGACTGAACAAGTTTATTATGATTTTCAATATCTGGAATACTCTGACCATATCGAAATTACTGGTCTTTCGTCGGATACTCCCGAAACTTATGCTTTCCGGTCAATCATTGTTCCGGCTGAAATCGGAGATATCCCTGTCACAGTCATTAAAAATCGGGCTTTCGCTGGGGAGAAAATTTCTAAAATTCAGCTTCCGGAGGGAATTCATACCATTGAAGCAAATGCCTTTGAAGGGTGCTGGTATCTGGAAAATGTCAATATTCCTGATACTGTGACCGAAATCGGGAACTGTTGTTTCCAATATTGCTGGAGTCTGGAAAGTATCTGTATTCCCGATTCCGTCCGTACCATTGGGAACAGTCTCTTCCATGGCTGTCTCAACCTCGAAACAGTCCAGCTTTCCAGCCAGATAAATTCTCTCCCATTCAATACTTTTTCATTTACCGATGTCCGAAATGTTACCATTCCGGAACAAATTGACAGTATTGACTATTTTTCCCTCGGATGGTGCGAAAATCTCAAATCGGTTACATTCCTCAACCCTGACTGCAAAATTACTGACGACGGCAGTGTAATTTTTAATTCCGCTTATGACAATCAATTCCAATTCGGCGGTATCATTTACGGTTATGAAGGCTCAACCGCTCAGAAATACGCTCAAAAATACGGCTTGGAATTCCGTACCATCGGGACGGATTTCGTTTCCAATGTTGCCGGAGATGTCAGCGGTGACGGTAAACTTTCCATCATTGATGCAATTCAGGTCAAAAGATGTATTCACTCCCGAAAAGCCCTCCCTCAAATCGGCGACATGAACGGTGACAATGTGGTGAACGTCATTGACCTTGCATTGCTGAAACAGGCTTTGCTGAAACAAAAATAATTTCATCCATATTTTTCCAGCATAATCCCGAACATGCGGTGCATACTAACGTTGTGAGCTTGTTTTCACAAACTCTGCTCACAGAAAAGAGGGAAAATGTGATGAACCGTGTATGGGATAAAATTTTTCTGACACTGCTGATTATTGGCGGACTTAACTGGGGTCTGGTGGGTCTGTTTGAATTTGATTTAGTGGCATGGATGCTCGGCGGAGCAACTTCTGTACTGAGCCGGATTGTATATGTTCTTGTGGGAATTTCCGCAGTCTGGTGCAGTACGTTACTTTTCCGTCTTGCTGATGAACAACGTGAGGGAATGCACTCTCTTGGATAAGTAAAAAAATACTCCGCCTTGTGAGATAGGCGGAGTTGATTTTTTATGCACGGTTGCAAGCTCACGCATTCAGGAGCTTTGCAAGATGAGACTTCTTTCTTGCTGCGTTGTTCTTGTGCAGAAGATTGTGTGCACACGCTTGGTCAACACGCTTGATAGCAGCCTTCACAACAGCTTCCTTGTCAGGAGCATTGTTAGCAGCAGCCAGTTCAGCCTTCTTAATCATGGTCTTGAGATTAGACTTTCTAGCCTTGTTAGCAGCAGCCTTGGTCTTGTTTACCTTGACTCTCTTCTTTGCAGATTTAATATTCGGCATTCCGTTGCACCTCCTTTTTGAAAATGTCCGGCATCAAACAAGTAGAAACCAGCGAGACACGTTGCTGACTTCTGACGGTACGACCGCCCAATGTATCATATGCCGTTACGATACCCAATTTTTATTATACCATCTTTTGCAGGAAAATGCAAGCGATTTTCCAACGAAATTTTCACTAAAAATTTTCCACTTTTTTGGCATATCTTACAATTGTATCGTTGTTTTTTTGAACTTCACCTGTCAACAGAAAAATATATTGATTTCTCATTAAAATTATGGTATAATCAAAATATGGGAGGTTTTACTATGAAAGAAGATTTGAAAAAGAAACTGCTTACTCAAACAGCCGGTACAGCGGAATGGGTTGTCTTTGCAGTCTGGGTGATATTGGTCTGTGTGATTCGACATTTCCATGAACCTTGGTTTGATGAAACGCAAGCTTGGCAAATTGCAAAATTTGCCTCTATCAAAGAAATTCTTACAGATGTTGGACATTATGAAGGACATCCGCCATTATGGTATTTTGTTTTAATGCCCTTTGCAAGAATGGGACTGCCACATAAAATTACTATTTTTGTAATTACAATGGTATTCAATTGTATTTCTATGTATCTGTTATTATTTCGTTCGCCATTTCCACGATGGCTGAAATGTTATATCCCATTTACATTTTTTGTTTTTTACCTGCAAAGCGTTCATACAAGACCTTATTGCATGATGGGGCTTGCCATTTTCCTTTCTGCCATGTTCTATCGGGAAAGGAATTCCAAAACGGCACAATATGTTCTTTCATTGATATTTCTCTGCTTTACCAGTGCTTATGGTGTTTTGATTGCTGGAGGGCTTTGCATTGTGTGGACAGGGGAAATTCTCAGAGAATACTACCAGTCAAAACAATATCGTGACGTTTTGAAAGATAAGCGTTTTTGGTGGCTATGGGTAATTTTAATTTGTGCGTTGCTTTTGTATGTATGTTGTTCCCCTGCGAAAGATGTTTTCTTTGGGACATTTTCACGTGAAAATTTTACAAGTCTTCTCTTCTACTTTCCGCTGTTTATTTTTGACTCTACTTTTGGTACAATCATGCATGAAGATAATGCCTTGAATTTCAAAAATATGATTTATTTAGGTTGTGTGGCGGGGATTTTGATGTGGGTTGTATTCATTCCGCTTCTGCACCAAAATAAAAAATTGCTGGTGACAATGATTCCTTATCTGATGAGCACTACTTTTTCAGTGTTTGTATATTTTGAACTGCATAATTTAGGTGTTTTCACATTGTTCTTTATTTTCATTTTATGGATACTTTTTGATGATGATATGGAAATTCCTAACATTTATGGAGACTTATTGCAAAAAATTAACTCTGCTTTCATCAAAAAAATGGGAAAAACAATCATCACAGTGATATTTTGTATGCCGTTGTTTTATACCGCTGTCAGCTCCTATCTGGAAATTGTACATCCTTATGGACCTCAGGAAATTTTAGATTTTATCAAAGAAAATCATATTGAAAATCGAAAGATTCTTTTCAATTGGAAGTGGGAGAGTGATAATCCTATGCCTTGGGATGAAACTTTACCTATCACAGACGAGATGAACATTACCTTCAATCAGCCATTATGTATGGCACTGCCTGTAACAATTGAAGCTCTTGGCAATGACAATAATTGTTCTCCTTACTATAATACTTATCAAAATCAGGAACACTGGCTAATTTGGAAATATACCACTGATGAGGAAAATGCTAAAATATTCGAACAATGGCAAAAAATTGGATTGCCTGATTTGATTATTGGCACTTGCCCGATTGAACACGTATTTTCAGAAGAACAATTGGAAGGTGTCACTTATTATTGGATTGGCGATTACAATTACGGTAAAATATGGAAATTTAGTTATGCTGAAGGTTGGGAACATATTTACATCCGTTCTGATTTGCTTGAAGAGTATCCTCAATTTGAAATTCAAAAGTATGGTACAATTTTGACTGAACCTATCCAATCATGATAAAGAATGAAACAAATTCATAAATTCTATTGACTTTTTTCACGAAAAAAGGTATAATGAGTTTAGTATGTTACTCCCAAAAGGAAAATATTACAGAAAGAAGATGATGCTTTATGAAAAATTTAACCAGAATTTTCGCCGGAGTTCTCAGCCTGACAATGCTGTTTTCCATGACTGCTTGCGGTGGCAGTTCCGAAAATGGGGGCGGTGGCAGTAACGGCGGTGGCGGTTCGGCTTCCTCCGCTGAAGACAGCAGTCACTACAAGGAAAAAGACGACGTTTCCGTTGCAGAGGCAGAAGTCGAAAACGCTAAAGATTTGGGCGGAGAAACTATCTATTGGCTGGCAACTTACGACCTGAACCCGACTAATAATAATGACCGTTCTGTTGCAATGACTTTATTCGAAGACCAGTTCCATGGAAAAGTAGAATGGATTCAGTGCACTTCTGATGACAAGTTTGATACCCTGACAAACCGCATTCTTGGCGGCGACCCTGTGGATATGTTCCCTTATGAATGGGATGCACTCCCGAACGGTGTTTATAAAGACCAGTATCAGCCTTTAGATGATTATATCGACCTCGAAGATGAAGTATGGGACGGTATCAGAAGTGCAATTGATATGTATGAATACAATGGGAAACATTATGTTGTACCATATGCAATTTCTGACCCTCTGTTAATTACATACAGCCGTCAGATGTGCGAAGAAAACGGTCTTGACGACCCCTATGAACTCTATAAAAAAGATAAGTGGGACTGGGATGCTTTCATGGATATGATGAAAACTTTCGTCAAGAATGGTGACGGCAGTACCGAACGTTATGGAATTTGTGGCTGGTTCGGTCAGGCGGTTGTACAGTCTACTGGTAAGACAATCATCAATTTTGACGGTAAGCAATTCACCAATAATATTTCTGACCCCGACATTGAAGCCGCTGAAAATCTGCTTGCTGAAATGCAGAGTCTCAACCTTTATGACGGCACTTGGTACGGAAATTTCCCCGATACCGGAAATATCCTTTTCTATGGTATGGCTGACTGGGCTTTGAATGCCTCTAATGCAAAAAATCCTGATGCAGACTTGATGGTTGTACCATTCCCGAAGTCTCCCGATGCTGATGAGTATTACCTCTGCGGTAACTATGCGGCGAAAATGCTTGTTAAAAACTCCACAAAGGGCGATGCTGTCGGCACATATATTCTTTGTGAACGTCTGGCTGAAACCAATGACGAATACAGAGAAGCCGCTAAACAAAAGGCTTTAATTGAAGAAAAATCCGCTTCCGGTAATGTCCTTGGTTTCAGAACCGAAGAACAGTATGATGCTATCATGGATTACAAGGAAGATACTACCACTGTATTTGATTTCGGCTATGGCATGGGCTCAACTATGTACGGCGACGGCGATTATACTTATGAAACCCGTGGTATTATGAATAACCTCATGGATGCTTTGCTGTCTTATCCTGATTCTGTTGACAGCTGGGCTGTTCTGCGTGACAACTGGTCAGCGGCAATTGATGATGTTATCAAGACATATAACGCTGCAATCAAGTAATTTTATTCTCTGTTTCCCTGCTGGCTTTCCGGTAGGGAATACTTTTCCAAACAATCAGGAGGTTTAAAAATGGCGAAAAGACCTGCTTATTATATTTCTGACGGAAAAATCAGGGAATGGCTTTATTCCTTTGAATGGTTTTCTGGTTTTGCCCTCTCTCAAAAGCAAAAATCCATTGATTCACTTCATCAGGCAATTATTTCCGGAAATCCTGATGCTGTCCCGCTGGAAATCAGTACCAAAAGTAAAAAACCACTCGGTGTGAAACTGAGCGCATTCAATCTGAAATTGCAAGGCTATTACCTCGAAAATGTCTTTCAGAGTTCTAAAGTTTTCACGAATGGCGGTGCATATGGGGATTTGCTTCAGGTTCACCCCAAAGATGCAAAAAAAGACCAGCGTCTGAGAAATTCCGGCACATTGCAACATTTTGACCTCAATGGTGAAATATTCCCCTTAGAACCTAAAACATTATTCTATGATTACATCTATATCATGGCGGTTAGAGAATCCCTCTCACAGGACGAAATTCAGCAGATTACACAATATACCCATTTCACAGACATTGAATTCAATCCAGAAAAAAGTATCAATACACAAGCCAGAAGCGTGGCAATTATCCGGCTGTTGCTGGAAATGTACGGGGAAATTCCGGAACTTCACAGAGAGGACTTTTTGAAATTCCATCAGGCTTTTGTCATATCCAAAAAATAAATCATGTTATCAGGAGGAATTGAAATGAAAGAAAGAAAACAGGATATTCAGAATTCTTATCAGGATTTGGGAGGAAAATTTTCGTCATTTTATGACGGTCTTGTTACTTATTCCACCACTTCCGGAAAAATCGCAAATAAAATTATGTGGGGATTTGATGAGGAAAGCACTGCACGCTGGATGCAGTGCGCCATGTCAGGCATTCCAGAAAATTTTTCAGGGAAATTGCTGGAAATTCCGGTCGGTACTGGTGTATTGACAATGCCTTTGTATAAAAGCCTTCCTTTGGCAGATATTACCTGTATGGACTATTCCGCCGAAATGATGAGAAATGCCAGCTATCGTGCCGAGGCAATGGCTGTATCGAACATCAACTTTTTACAAGGGGATGTCGGGAATCTCCCATTTCCGGACGAAACTTTTGACATTGTGCTGTCACTCAATGGCTTTCATGCATTCCCCGACAAAGAATCTGCTTATCATGAGACTTACAGAGTTCTGAAAAAAGGCGGTATTTTCTGCGGATGCTTCTATATTCAGGGACAAATGAAACGGACAGATTTCGCTGTTAAACATCTTTTAGTCCCGAATCATTCCTTTACTCCGCCATTCGAAACAAGGGAATCCCTGCGTGAACGCCTGAACAGTATGTACCGCCGTGTCAAGATGGGCAATGTCTTGGCGGAAGGTGTTTTCTGCTGTCAGAAATAATGACTGCAAAAAATCATTCTTAAAAAATTTTTTTAAAAATTTCAGAAAACTTTAAGGTTTGCCGTTTATAATAATATTGGATTTAAGAAATCCCCCAATTCCCCCATTATTATCATCTGGTCTCTTTTTTAGAAAACGGTACTTCTAGAAGTGCCGTTATTTTTTTTTGAAAGGAAATTATGATTATGGAAAAACAACTCATTGACCGCATTAACGAACTTGCAAGAAAGGCGAAATCCGAAGGTCTCACCAATGAGGAAAAAGCCGAACAGAAAAAACTCCGTGACCAGTATCGTTTTGAGTTCCGCCAAAGTTTACAGGTTCAGCTTGACCATACCTATATCATGGACGAAAACGGAAACAAGCGCAAACTGGGGAAATAATATTTTATCATGTATTTTCTGCTGATTGTGGTGATTTCCTATTCTGTGCCTTTCATAGTGTGGATGGTATGGAAGAAAAAAAGTTCAGCAAGGACTTTTCCGCTGATTGTGGGAATGATTGCCTATTTATTCATTTCCGTGTTTCGGGGGATTGCCCGTGCAATTGTCCTCAATGACAATGTGAAAGAAAATCCATGGTTATTCTATGTTCTTTCGGCTTTGCTGTCGGGGATATTCGAGGAAGTCGGGAGATATATTGTATTCCGGTGGTGCATTCCGCATGATGACCAGTATCGGGACTGTGTTTCCTACGGAATCGGACATAGTGTCATGGAAAGTTTCGCCATTAGTCACGTTCTGGAAAATGATATTTATGACAGCTTTTTAGAAGCTGGTTCTTTTATGACTGGAATTTTGTTTTCGGTGGCAATGTCATTGCTGGTTTTCGTGGCAGTGCACAAACTGAAAAATAAAAAATATCTTGTCATTGCCGTTGGACTGCATACCATTATTGACATCATTCCGGCTTTGTATTTCTGTGAGGTTGTCGATATTGGAGATGAAATGCTGATAAGATTGCTGTATCTGGCAGGTGTGTGCTATTTTTCTTATACTGTTTACCGACATTCCCAAAATAATGCTTGACATTTCGAAGGTTCTGTGCTATAATAATGCTATGTATTTCAATATTAAAGATAAGGGGTGTACGAAATGGAACTTTATGAGATTATCTGTGGTGCGGTCGTACTGCTGATTGCGATTCTGGTTATTATTCTCTGCCTGATGCAGGATAATAAAAGTCAGGATAATATGACTTCTGCGCTGGGCGGTGGATTCAATGAATCTTTCTATGGACAGAATGAAGGCAATACCAGAGAGGCAGCACTTGCTAAACTGACAAAGATTCTGGGGATTGTTGCATTTGTTCTCATTATCTGCATGAATGTTGTAATTCCCTATATTATGACATTCTTCCAGTCAGGTTCATAATTGGCTGAAAATATCGCTGAAGACGCTCCGGAGTTTGTCACTTCGGGGCTTTTTTACCCGAAAAAAGGAGGTTTTTTAATGGCTCGACACAATCGAAAACATGAACAACGGAAACAACATCACGGACATCAACCTAAAATTGTCGCTCGTCCTGTCAATCCCAAATTATTGGAAGAGTACACCCGAAAAATTCAGATTTTCCTCAAAACTGCCAACATGAACCGCATGAAAAAAAATGACCTCGCTAATAAATGCCGTTGGAAACGTTCGCCCTCTGCGTTTAATTCCGCATTGGAACAGTTAGTTCATGAAGGAGTCATCCGGAAAGAGAGAAATTTTTATTATCTCTGTCAAGACAGTTTTCGGGCGGAAACAGTGCGGATTCATTCAGGCTTTGGCTTTATTCGTGACGAAAAGGGAACAGAATATTTTGTAGCCGGAAAATATCTGCTTGGGAGTCTAGTCGGTGACAAGGTTCTTGCAAGAAGCATTCCCCCTCGTGTGGACGGCACAAAGGAAGCGGAAGTTCTCTCTATTCTGGAGGAATCCTCTCAGACAAGGCTTTCCGGTCGGATTGTCCTTTCAGAGGACGGCGAATTTCTGCGTTTCCTGCCTGACAACATGAATTTAACCATGCATATCAGTTACAAGGAAAGTGAAAACTATCACCTGAATGATAAAGTTATCTGTACGGTGATTTCCCGTGGAGAACGCCACAGAGACCACCTTGTTAAAGTCCTGATGAATTTCGGAAGTACCGACAGTGCCGAAAACTGTATGAATGCCAAAATCATGGCACAGAATATCCCTGTGGAATTCACTCCCGAAACCCTCAGACAAGCCGAAAAATTACAGCAAGACGGTATTACTGATTTTGACCTCGAAAACCGCCTTGATTTGCGAAATGAAATCATTTTCACCATTGACGGCGCACATTCCAAAGATTTGGACGATGCCGTTTCTGTTGAAAAAAAGCCCGACGGCGGTTATGTGTTAGGGGTGCACATTGCAGACGTTTCGCATTATGTCCGGAATGGTACTCCCCTCGATGCAGAAGCCTTTGAGCGTGGAACAAGCATTTACTATGCAGATAAAGTCATTCCCATGCTCCCGAAAGCCCTTTCCAATGGCATTTGTTCCCTCAATCCTGACGAAGACAGGCTGACGATTTCCTGCATTATGCAGATTTCCCCCGAAGGCGATTTATTGGAAGGAAAATTTTACAAGTCTGTGATTCGCTCTAAAGTACGTGGCGTTTATGATGAATGCAACCAAATTCTGGATGGTTCAGCTCCTGCCGGAATTCAGGAAAAATATGCTCCTGTTGCTGGTATGCTCCGACTGCTTGACGAACTTTCTACGAAATTGGAACACCTGCGAAAATTGAGAGGTGCGCCCGAACTCGAAAGCACAGAATCCGCCTTGATTCTGGACGAAAATGGTATTTGTGTGGGACTTGCCCCCATTGAAAGAGGTCGTTCAGAATGTATCATTGAATCCTGTATGCTTTCAGCAAATGAATGTTCTGCGAAGCTGGCGAGAGAAAATCATTTCCCCCTTGTTTACAGAGTGCATGAAAATCCCTCTCCGGAACGTATCGAAACACTGAAAAATATGCTCCTGCGCCTAGGGGCTGAACCGCCGAAATTTTCCGAAATTCAGCCGAAAGACATTCAACAGCTTTTGGATGAATGCAGAAATGAAACATGGTTTCCGGTCGTCAATTCCCTGACTTTGCGCTCCATGGCGAAAGCCAAATATTCCCATGAACCGCTTGGACATTTTGGTTTAGCATTGAAAGACTATGCACATTTTACGTCACCAATCCGCCGTTATCCGGATTTAGCCGTTCACAGAATCATTTCTGACTTTCTGGCTGGTGCAAGTTCTGACTGGTTGCAAAAACGCTATGCAAAATTCGCTGAAAATGCCGGTCTGCATTCCTCTGATACAGAATTGAGGGCGGTTCAGCTGGAACGTGAGGCAGATGCCTGCTATTCCGCAGAATATATGCAGTCCCATACTGGTGAAACTTTCCATGGCGTTATTACCAGCGTAACGGAATTCGGGTTATATGTCACACTTGAAAACAGGGCGGAAGGTCTGCTTCACGTCAATGATTTGCCCGAAGGTCAGTATGAAATTGAAGACGGCTGGTATATCAAGGATTCTTTGAGCGGAAGAGAATTTAAACTCGGAAATCTGCTTGATGTAGTCTGTGCCCGTGCGGACGTGAATTCCGGTCATATTGATTTAATATTAGCAGAATAAAAAAAAAGCGACTGGTTTCGTCAACCAGTCGCTTTTGATTATCCTTCTTCGGGCGGAACTTCGGGTGCATCATTATTACTATTGTCATCCTGACTGCTGTTGTTATTTTCAAAATTAGTGTTGGCATCTTCACCGCCGTTGTCAATAGGGGGGGCTTCGCCGTTATCATTTTCGCTGTTTTCGCCGTCGTCGTCTACTTCAGGAGCAGGCGGATTTTCAGGGGATGGCTGTGTTTCTACAACAGGTTGATTATTGGAGGAATTCTGCGGAGGGGTATAAACATCATTTTTTATTTCCTGTGGGGGATTATCTGCATAATAAATCATCAGGGTTTCTTCTGCGGTGAGGTCAAACATTTCACCAGCAGAACGGCTTAATCCTGTGACATAACCATTTTCATAATCATAATTTACAACGGATGCAGTATTATAATTTGTCAGACCAATTGCTTCCAATTCTGCTTCATAAGCTTTGAGGGTTTTTCCCTCGAAAGGCGGAAGCTGTACAGAAGAAGGGCCTTTGCTAACAACAACCGGAATCACTGAACCGCTTTTGAATAACTCGCCTGCCTGAATTCCCTGCGAGATAATCAATCCACTTTTATAGCGGTCACTGTATTCGTAGGTAGGCTCAAAATGCATCCAGCCGTCAGATTCAAACTGCTGTTTCACCTGTTCAAAATTTTTTGCAATCAGATTTGGCATCTGACTGTCTGCCACATTTTCGGAAACGGTTTCCTGCTCTGTCTCCGGTTCGGTGACAATATTGTCAGTCGTTTCCGCATAGTACATGGTGATGCTTTCGGTGGGGTCAGTCGAGACTGTCGAATTCATGTCAATCAAATTCATGACAACAATGGCAATCACCAGAAGCACACATACCAGCAATACTGCGATAATAATGGGAACTTTGATTCTGTCAATCACATTTTCGTGATTGTCTGCAATATAATCCTCTTTACCATAATTGGCAGTTTCAGGCTTTTTCTGCTTGGGTTTGGGAGTATTCTGCGGTTTTGGATTCTGAGGTTTAGAGGGTTGCTGTTTTTGGGGCTGTTGTCTGGGCTGTTGAGGTTTTGGGTTCTGCTGTCGTGGCTGTTGAGGGTTCGGGGGTGGGGGAAGTGTTTGCACAACGGGGATGGATTCTGTCGCCTCCTGTTCAAACAGCCTTGTGACAAGTTCCGTAATTGTCCGGATACGATTGTCAGAGGAAAGGCTCAAACCCTCCATAATGACCCTTGAAACGTGTTCAGGGACATTGGGGTTGGTCTCATGAGGAGGGCATAAATTATCCACTTTCATCCGGCTGGGTGCATCTGTGGGCTTGCATCCGGTCAGAATTCGATACAATACTGCAGAAATCCCATAAACATCTGTCCATGTGCCCTGTCGCATATTCGGAAAATACTGTTCGGGTGCAGAATATCCGTGAAACATCTCACAGGGTAATTCCGTGTCTGCTGTGCGTACCGCCGGAATGCTGAACCCACAAAGACGGAGTTCCCCTCTCTCCGTGACATAAATGGTTTCGGGACTGATTGCACGGTGTACAATGTTCTGATTGTGAATCAGGCTCAGACTCGTGAAAAATGGCGGAAACAGTTCAGAAACTTGTTTCCACGTCAATTCTCCTGCATTTTCATTGAGGTAATCAATGAGTTTGATTCCCTCCAGATATTCATAGACAGCATAGGCTGTATTGTTGGCTTCGAATAAATCCAACGTGGGATTGATATGGCTGATTGTCCGCATGTGTGCAAGCTTCCTGTTCAGTTCCTTGAATTCTTCCATCAGGGCTTTGTACTGCACAATGTGTTCAGGATTCACACTGATGGTCGCCCTGCCTTGTACACGTCTGCAAAGCACCTGTGGCATATACTCACGAATTAACACCTTGCTACTTAATGACTGGTTATATCCGATATAGGTCGCCCCTTCACTGTTATGACCGAGTTTAATTCCAACAGCATAACGGTCAACAAGCACTGTACCGGGGGCAATATAATCAGGGTCATACGGAGTGTTGTCTGCATAACCACAATTTGGGCATACTTTGTGATAATCCAGTTTCATTTCCATGCATCCATAACATAGTCTCCGTTCTCCCATGGGCATTCTCTCCTTTCTGATATCTTTTTCTGTAAACTGACAAAGGGGCACAATCCACCCTTGTCAGAACTACCCTTTATTATTTTACCAGTTTCTGCGGAGAATGTCAACTATATTTCTGATTTGAAACGATTTTCATTTAAAAATTGTATTTGTTTTGTAACATTCTTTCATTTTTTCTTCATTTTATTCCATATATTGGAACATATCAGCGTATTTCCCCAAATATAAAGAGAACTTCTCATTTCTGAAAAGTTCTCATCAAGTCATCAGAAAATATTGTGGTCGAATACCCACACAATATAGCCCTCAATTGCAAATTCTTCAATTTTCTGCGACATGAGCGGATTATTGGAATTTACCATTGTGTCACGTTCTCCGGCATCCATCAGCAGGAAATACTTGTCAACGCCTTCCTGCTTGTCAAACCAGCTGTTACAACTTTGATAGGTGTATTTCCAGACGTTATTTTCATCAATATTGACACTGCGCACCTTGACAGCAGAATCAGAAACAACCGTTACACCGTTTGCCCTCCAGAATGTTGCATAGCCATATGTCAGACCATGTTCTTCCAGACCGTTGGCGAGGGTGTACAGAATATTATCTCCGGTATTGTCTGCCGGCATTTTTACAATGTTCACTGCTGTGATACAGCAAACCAGCATCACCGGAATCGCAAGCAGTGAAATGACTCTCCTCATATTCACTTGCGAAACCGCCCATTTCAGAAATGCAATGGACACCACGGCGGACATTGCCACAATCGGCGAAAGTCTCCAGTTGGCACTGGAAAGCTTGCCCATGATATAGCCCATCATAATCAGCATTGTCATGAAAATATACGTCAGTAACAAAATACGGAATTTTCTGTCCTCAATCTTGTTGTAGAAAAACAATGCAACTACAGGCAATGCAAGGAGAATAACCCCCACAATGACAATTAAAAGCCCTTTCACGCTGTCCACACTCATGAGCTTGTCACCGTCATGAACGGTATTTCCTAACAGGGTGAACCATGCACGTGGGAATGTCTGCAAATTCTCTACCCATTTTTCAATGGCGGAATAATTGGAATATGCGCCTTCATAACCTGCCACAATGTCCTTGGCGAGTACGTTTGTAATCAGGTATCCTGCCACCATCCCTGCGCCCATAATCACAAATAATACCAATGCTTGCACATTCTTTTTGGAAAAGGGCTTTGCATTGCTGTCAAGCCATCTTTCACAGAATACCGCTCCCATGACAGGCAATGCGAAAATGGTAATGGAAATAATCTGATTCATGCACGTTAAAATGAACCAGACACACAGCAGAACAATGCAAACTATCATTCTGGTGTTGGCTTTTTTCAATTCCTCTGCACCTGACGGAGCATCTTTCGTTTTCAGTGCATCCAGTATGATGAATAATAATGCCAGACCTACAAAAATAAAAAGCGTCCCAAGACTATAATAAATGGTGTGACCCCAGAAAATTTCTCTCAGCTTTTCACTGCCGGAACAAATCATCAGTTCCGTGAACACTGCCACAGAAACCCATCCCCAGCTCCAATGCATTTTTCTGAGCATCCATATGAGCGAAGCCGTGAACAGAATGAAAAATATCAGCATCCCCAGAACATGCGTTGTCATCGTCACCCCGAAAATGGGGATGAGTGCCTGCATTATCAGGGATGTGCCAAAGGGTAAAATACACGCATAATTATAATCGGTATTGAATAATTTTCCGGCATCATGGGAAGCCTGCGCCCACATCAGGGTATCTGTCGTATCAGAATGAAAATACCCTCTTGACGGGAACACCGTGTAATACCCAATCAGAATCACACTGAATGCCAACAGGGCAATCCAACTGTATTTCGAGAGAAAATCCCGAATCAAAAAAAATACTTCCTTGACAGTGCGGTCATGCAATGGAACAGTTTCTGTTTTGGTGGCGGTCTGTGTGACCGTAGTCGTTGCGGAGGATTCTGTTGGTGTTCCGTCCGCAGAATTCACCGGAGCGGAAACATCTATCTCCGGTGAATTGTTCATATCCTTTTCGGGTGAAATCTGCGGTTCTGAACTCATTGTTCAGCACCTTCATTTTTTGCAGTTTCGTGGTATTCCTTTTCGGTGTTGACATTCCATACATTGGTCTTGTCAGTGCTTCCGGCAAGAATATTCTTGACAGCCTCGAAAGATGTTGCCATAGAATGGTCCATGTTGTTGTATCTGTGCTGACCGTTTCTGCCGACACACCAGAGATTTCCGAACTTGTTCAGGTAATCAATCAGAATGTCAATGTCTTCATAGGTATCGAAGTAAGCCGGATAAGCCTTCTTGACTCTCTCTCTGTGACCGTCGAAAATACGGACATCAGGAGCGATAACACCCATTTTCTTGAGTTCGTGAATACCGAAGTTAATCCACTGGTCTTCTGTCATGTTCCAATACTTGTCGCCCTCGTTGCAGAAGTATTCCAGACCAATCCAGACTCTTCTGTCAGCATGTTTCACCATGTAGGGAGACCAGTTATTGAAAATCTGGATACGCCCCATCTTGATGCCGGTATCCTGCACATAAATCCAGCAGTCTGGTACAATGTCGCCCAGTGTACGGATGTCAGTTTCATTTTTCAGAGCCAGTTTTTCTACCAGCAAACCAACCGTTACAAAGTCACGGTAAGGCAGACCCTGTGCAATTTTAGCTTCCACTTCCGGAACGTCATTCATACCAGCAACTAAATCCTTCAAAGGCATGGAAGAGAAGAAAATATCTCCCTTGATTTCCTGTTCTGCGCCGTCCTTTTCAATGGTGATGCTTTCAACAGTATCTGTGCCGTTGGTGTTGATTTTTGCAACTTTGGCATTCATTACGATAGTTCCGCCGAGTTTCTCGAATTCCTTTGCAGTGGTTTCCCAAAGCTGACCAGGACCGTATTTCGGATAATAGAATTCCTCAATCAAAGAAGTTTCTACCTTGTCGCTCTTGATGCCTGTTACCTTGCCGAACATATCCTTCAATACGCCCATGATGGACAGACCCTTGACACGCTGTGCGCCCCAGTCTGCGGAAATGTCACGAGGATGACGACCCCACAATTTTTCTGTGTATCCCTCAAAGAACATGGAATACAGCTTTCTTCCGAAACGGTTAATATAGAAGTTTTCGAGAGAATCTTCCGGCAGTTTTGCAACGGTTGCGCCCATGTAGCTGAAGCCGGCTTCCATTGTGGTTGCAAAGCCCATATTTTTGATGGTATCCCATTTCAGGGAGACAGGATAATCAAAAAACTTTTTCTTATAATAGATACGGGAAACACGGTTTCTTACCAGCATCACTCTGTCAACCTTTTCAGGGTCAGGGCCATTTTCGGCGAGATTCTTCACTCTGCCCAGCTGAATATCATCAAAAGAGGGTTCACCCTGACGAGGCATCATGTCCTGCCACCAGTCCATTACCTGCTTGTCCTTGGAGAAGAAACGGTGTCCGCCAATGTCCATACGGTTGCCGTTGTGGTTGACTGTGCGGGAAATACCGCCAATTGCAGAACTTTCTTCATAGATTGTCACATTGTACTCTTCGGGAGCTTTTTTCAGAAGCTCGAATCCGGCGGTCAGTCCGGCAGGACCTGCACCAATGATTACTACATTTTTCATAGACATTCTTTCCTTCCTTACTTGGT
>DGHF01000041.1 GCA_002392545.1 Ruminococcus sp. UBA3855 | reverse complement strand
CCAATCGTTCCATAAATTTCAGCCACCTGAAACCCATATTCCACCAATGCAAGTGATAACTCGAAACTATCCGCATTCATACACTCCCCGACTGCAAACCGGATTGAACCGTATTTCTGACGGAAATCATCAATACATTTTTTTGTCTGTTCATAGTATTGGGAATCGTCGAAATTTGCGCCGATTGCCTGACCAAATAATTTGTATTGATTTCGGATTTTATCAAAACGATACAATCGTACCAGTTCAATGAAAGGAATTCCTAAGCGTTCCTGCATATCCTGTCCGGCATATCTCGCCTCTGCATTGAGGACAATGTTAAAATTCGCACTGGACATTTTTTCATAGTCCGCATAGGTTTTACAACGACCAATTTCATGAATCTGCTTGATACCAGCATCATGAAGCAAATCATATATTTCGCAGTTATCCTCTAAAGCCGTAAAGAATCCCAGAATATTACAGCTTGTGGAAATGCGTTTCTGTGGTTTGAGAAGTGAATACACTGACTTTCTGACTAATCCCATCGGGGGCAAGCGTTTTTCTCTGGTAAGTGCGTACATATAAGCCGGAACTGCCGGAACTCCTGAAACTTCCTCACAATTACGGCATACTCTTTCCATATCCGTCCCAAGTAAGGCATCGACACAAGTCACACATATCATGATAACAGAGGGCTTTTCGTCTGCATCTTCGCAGATTTCCCGACAGGCTTCAGGGATTTTTTTCAAATAACGTCCGGTTACTAAGTCCGTATCATCTAACAGCAGGTAGAAAAATTTCTCATGATAGCCGAGTTCGTTCAATAAAGCCGTATTCCGTCCGCAACAAGCTGGTGCAACCAGTAACATAACAGCATCAGGCACAACTAATCCGGCACGTTTCACCCCAAAACCTTTTGCTCCGGGGGAATTGAAATCCAGTGTCGCAGGGGAACTATAAATCATATGGCTTGACTGCGTGAGTTCTTCGGGGAGATTGTCAAGCCCTCTTTGAGCCAATTCGGAAGCAGTGCAATAATATGCTGAATTCATGCAGTTTCCTCCTCGTCAATGAGTTTCTGAGCCAATGCAAGAAAACATTTCGCCGTTTCACAATCAGAATCGCCCTGAATCACAGTCATGCCCTTGTCTTCACAGCTGATAATTTCGGCGGAACGTGGAATATCTGCGACAACTTCCAGCCCTGCCGATTTCGCAAAGGTACAGACTTTTTCTTCCTCGTTTTCGACATTCCGGCGGTTCATGATAATTCCCCGAACTCGTGCATAACTTCTGTCTTCGAAATTTTTCACGGCATTAGCAATATTATTCGCTGCGTATAATGCCATTTTTTCGCCTGATGTGACAATTAACACTTGTGAAGCATATCCCTCTCGAATGGGTGCAGCAAATCCTCCGCATACGACATCCCCCAACACATCATACAATACCACATCCGGCTGATATTTTTCAAATAATTTCAGCTCCTCCAATAAATGGAATGTGGTAATAATGCCACGTCCAGCACATCCAAGCCCTGGGGTAGGTCCTCCGGTTTCAATGCAGAGGACATTCCCAAAACCAACTTTAGAGATTTTTTCAATGGTTTCTGGTTCGTCATCGTGTTCCCGTAAATAATCCATGACAGGGGTAACAGGTGTACCACCTAATAAATTGATAGTAGAATCCGCTTTTGGGTCGCATCCTATCTGAATGACTTTCTTTCCTAGGATGGCAAAGGCGGCGGCTAAATTGGATGTACAGGTAGATTTTCCAATTCCGCCCTTTCCATAAAGTGCTATTTTAATCATGATAAAACTCCTTGATATTTCGATTGATAACGTCCGGTATTCTCTGGTCAAAGCATCTGCCAGAAAAGGCGAAATGTGGGAATTCTATTAAAGTCGCTCCCTCTGGTAAAATGAATTGATAGAATGGGTCTGTAATCACAGAAGCCGGATTTTTCAGACTGATAATTTGATTCAAAAATTCCCTGATTTCGGATTCACTTTTTAAGGTGCTGTCACTCTCACAAAGAACACTGTTTTCATAGGGCAACGGGGTTAAAACGGTACAGCCATACCCTTTTTGCATGGTGATTTCACAGGCGATTGAACCGGAATAAATGCTTTCTCCTATGATAACCGTATCACTGCCGGAAATACGCTCGGTACATGGGTATAAATTCTGCCTTTTTTGTATGGATTCATGCAATTTTTCAGCCAATTTTTTTGAAAATAATTCCCCCACAGGTACACCGCAGACATACGGAATTCCAAACGCTTTTTCAAGATATTTTGCCGTTTCCATTCCTGACATGGAAATCACTAAATTGACCTCTGCCGAACTTGCTTTTTTGATTTCGTCAAGGCTGGAATCCATTGCAAAACAGGAAATCATCTGCAACCAGTTTTCTTCTAGCCATTGGCGGATATGAGAAACTGTTCCTTTCCATTTGAAGTCAAGCGGAGTCGCACCCAGCACATTGACACCGCTTTTTATTTTCCTTTCTGCTGGTTTGACAAATCGTTCTGCGATAGCTTTCAGGGCTTCAGATGCTCCATAAATATAATCTCTTGTACCGTTAGTATGGAGGGGAATTGTGGGAATATTGGTTTTTTGTTCAATTTCATAGGCGACAGCATCAAAATCAGTCCCAATCATCATAGGCATAGGCGAACCGCAGACAGCAATAAATTTCGGGTTTTGGTCTTTTGCTGATGAAACAATATCAGCAATCAATTTTTCGTCATTGCCAAAAATAGCATCTGTTTCAGTGAGGGCGGAAATGTATATCATAGACTGCATTTCGTACCATCTTGGTTCATCATGGGTTGCATAAGTCGAATTACAGCCTGATGCATCATGCACAATGACCATACCGCCCAATTCATACAACGCTGAACAGACTCCGGAAGTATCCGCCGAATAACAGGGAATTATTGTAGAAATCATGCGATTACCTCCTTTTCAAGACAGCTTTCACAGCCAATACCTTTATGTCTTAAAATCGCCCTTCTGTCTTTGGGATATTTAAAAGCCTCTGCCATCAGTCGGGCAATTTTTCCGATACCACGATACCCATAGTATCCACCGCCTGCGACAATATTCACAAAATTATCTGTACTAAAATAATAGCTTGCCTTTTGTCCGACTGCTAAATAATGTTCATGTTCTTCATGACAGAAATTCAGCATATTGACATTGGTTGCAGAATAAAGCAACAAATCCGGACAATTGATTCTGAGCCATTCAAAGGCTTTTTCTTCTTCCGGTGCGGAATCGGCAATAATCGCCCTGACATTGAAACCATGTTCACAGAGTAATTTTGCCAGTTCAAAGGGGCGGGGAACAGCTGTAAAGTCAATTGCTATGGGGGTATCTTGAATCAATGCAAATGCCTGTTGTAGCTGATTTTCAGTTTCAGTGCGCAGTCTGTCAAGGGTGATTTCAGACGGTGGATTTTTCCCGATTGCTTCACGGAGTTTCCGATAATTTTCGTTAATGATATCAAAATCAAAACTCATGGGTAAATAGAAATGTTTACTTCCGAAACGCTCTTTCAGTAATTCCCCTGATGCATTGGCAATCGGTAAATAACTGATATTGACGGAACTTTCCGCCATTTGCAGATAGTCTTCATACGTTGCACAGGTAGTAATATCACGGACTTTCAAGCCCCTTAACATTTCCCATAATTCCGAACGCTGATAAGTCGGGCGGTCATTGCCCACAATATTGACGGCTTTCGGATTCAGTGGCAATGGCTTTAAGGCGGAATATAACTGCTGTGCCATTTGTACCGCCGGACTCACAGTCTGGCGCATAGTCGGGGTCATGTAACAATCAACAAATGTAATCTCCGGAAATTGTCCGCTCAATTTGTCCAGAATCACCCGAAAATCACAACCCGCAAAAAAATGAATACAGCTTAAAAATAACAGGACTATGGGCGGTTTTTGCTGGAATTGATGCAAAATTTCGGCTGTTCCATCAATCACTTTCTGTTCGATAGTGCCGTCATACATATCACTTTCATCAACAGAAACCCAACTCATTCTTGACAGTTCATTCATTTCCCCTGCGGTCATGATGACACCCCTCAAACACCCCTGCGCACAGACAAAAATCTGATGCGCTTCCGGCACTAACATTCCAGTATGCACAATATTCCACATTCCACGAGCCGGAGTATTATACTCCAGTCCAGACGTGAAAAAGCCGTTCCTGTCTGCTTTGGAAATAGGAATGCAGGGCGGTTTCTCAAATGCGTGTAAATCTCTCATGATAAGCCCTCACAAAGTTTTTCAGCAATTGCATT
>DGHF01000042.1 GCA_002392545.1 Ruminococcus sp. UBA3855 | reverse complement strand
AGTTTGTCGCATTCTTCCTTGCAAATGCCTGTTTCGACCTCAATTCCGGCATTCCGGAGCTGTTCAATACCTTTTCCGGCAACAAGGGGGTTTGGGTCATCTGAACCAATGACAACCCTTGCAATTTTGGCATCAATCAAAGCTTGTGTGCATGGTGGCTGTTTGCCCTCATGACAGCATGGCTCTAATGTGACATAAATTGTCGCACCCTCTGGGGATTCTGTGCAGTGGTTTAATGCGTTTCGTTCTGCGTGGGCTTCTCCGTAGCGTTCATGCCAGCCCTCGCCAATGATGTGCCCATCTTTCACAATGACCGCACCAACCAAGGGATTAGGGTTGACAAACCCAATACCGTTCCTTGCCAATTCAATGGCACGTTCCATATAATCAGAATCATTCATCTTCTTCAATACCTCCATTTACACGTCAAGAAAACAAAAAAACTCCGGAATTCTTCGGAGTTCTGACATATTTCAGGAAATTAAATAATTCTCCTCTCATCCGGACTATACCGTTGGTGCTGGAATTTCACCAGCTCAACCCCGAAAGGCTCACGGACTTTGCAGAAAAACTGCATTCACCGTCAGTTATGACTTACACACGACCCCCGAAGAATAACATAACACCATTATACACCATTTTGATATGATTGTCAAGAGGCTAATCGAATTTGTCATTTGTTCATAGAATTATCATTGACTTTTTGCAAAAACTATGTTATAATAGATACAGTCCGAACAGAAAGGATTGATGCTTGCAAATGGAAACAAGAGTTGCTGTCATTGCAATTTTAGTGAAAAACCGTGATTCCGCAGAAAATGTGAATCATATCTTGCATGAGTATGATACATACATCATTGGACGGATGGGAATTCCGTACCGTCAAAAAGAGATTAGCATTATCAATATCGCCATTGATGCCCCACAAAATATTATTAACTCCCTCGCTGGAAAAATCGGCAGGCTGGACGGTGTGAACGCAAAGGCTGTCTATGCGCCGGAAAATTAGGGGGTTGCTTCAAGAATACATTAGGAGGGTTTACCATGAAAAAAATATCTGTTTGTTTTGGAGCTTTGGCAATATTACTGTCGAATATCATGTGTGTGGTTGTTGCATATAACTACAGTGATATGTTATGGGGGATTCAGTATGCCGGCTACAGTGCGCCAGCATGGACAGCATTTTTATCGGCGATACCTTTTGTTGTTGGGATTGCAATTTGCATTGGATTAGCGATTGTCTTCAAAAGGAAATGCGCTTGATGAAATAAATTCTGATTTATTACACAAAACCAAAAATGAACCTGACACCAAAGAAAATTTCTAAGGTGAAAGCGGATATATAAGTTGCCTTGATTAACGAATTTCAAGGGGTAACTGTATCTGCTTGACAGGTACAGTTATTTTTATTTGATAAATATATCATATATTTTTATTTTTCTTGAAAGGGGAAACCATGTTACAATTAGCAATTTATGGAAAGGGCGGAATCGGAAAATCGACAATTTCCTGCAATTTGTCCGCCATCCTGACGAAAAAGGGCTTGACGGTCATGCAGGTAGGCTGTGACCCGAAAGCCGATTCAACGTCATTACTGCATAACGGTGAACGCATTCCCACTGTTTTACAATTGACAAGGGAACGAGGGAAAAATATTGCTTTGGGTGATGCCGTCTGTCTGAGTCCTAGCGGAGTTTATTGTGCAGAAGCCGGAGGACCTCCGGCAGGGTTAGGCTGTGCAGGTCGTGGCATTATCAACGCACTGGAGACACTGGAAAAATTAGGAGCTTATGACACCTACAAGCCTGATATTGTGATATATGATGTATTGGGGGATGTGGTCTGTGGAGGATTTGCAATGCCCATGAGAAAGGGCTATGCTGATAAAGTCATTGTGGTAACGTCCGGCGAAAGAATGTCCCTCTATGCAGGTGCTAACATCTGCATGGCAACCGAAAATTTCAAGGGCAGAGGTTACGCTCAATTAGGCGGTATCATCCTCAACAGGCGGAATGTCCCTGATGAAGAAAGGCAAGTCCAAAATTTAGCTGATGATTTTCACACGTCCATTTTGGGAGCGATTGACAGAAGCAACGACTTTCAGGAAGCTGAAAAATTAAATCAGACTTTGCTTGAATACGCTCCTGAAAGTGTAGTATATAGTCAATTGAATGCAATTGCTGAAAAACTTTGTGGGGGCTTATCATGAGAGATTTACACGCATTTGAGAAACCGCCCTGCATTCCTATTTCCAAAGCAGACAGGAACGGCTTTTTCACGTCTGGACTGGAGTATAATACTCCGGCTCGTGGAATGTGGAATATTGTGCATACTGGAATGTTAGTGCCGGAAGCGCATCAGATTTTTGTTTGTGCGCAGGGGTGTCTGAGGGGTGTCATCATGACCGCAGGGGAAATGAATGAACTGTCAAGAATGAGTTGGGTTTCTGTTGATGAAAGTGATATGTATGACGGCACTATCGAACAGAAAGTCATTGACGGAACAGCTGAAATTTTGCAACAATTCCATCAGAAGCCGAAAATTGTATTACTATTTTTAAGCTGTATTCATTTTTTTGCGGGGTGTGATTTTCGGGTGATTCTGGACGAATTGAGCGGACAATTTCCGGAGATTACATTTGTTGATTGTTACATGACCCCGACTATGCGCCAGACTGTGAGTCCGGCGGTACAAATGGCACAGCAGTTATATTCCGCCTTAAAGCCATTGCCTTTGAATCCGAAAGCCGTCAATATTGT
>DGHF01000184.1 GCA_002392545.1 Ruminococcus sp. UBA3855 | reverse complement strand
TCTTGTCTATAGTGGAATTGCTGTAGGCGGGGGAGAGGGAAAAACCGAAAGAACTGCTTCCTGTTACTTCGAAAATGATACAAGATTGACAAAAACCGAAAAATATGATATAATTAGTCATTGAACAGAATATGCAAAAATTTGCTGAATCAGGAGGAAAATAATGTTTAAAATTTTAGTGGTGGAGGATGACAAAGACCTTAACAAGACTGTATGCACCTATCTGAACAGAAACGGCTATGAAACAGTCGGCTGTCTGGATGCCGTGAATGCTTATGATGAACTGTACAGGAATGAATTTGATATGATTATTTCTGACATTATGATGCCGAAAATTGACGGTTTCGAATTCGCTGAAACTGTCCGCAGTTTGAATAAAAATATTCCCATCCTGTTCATGACAGCGAAAGAGGATTTTGCTTCCAAACAAAGAGGGTACGACATCGGCATTGATGATTATATGGTGAAGCCCATTCATCTGGAGGAACTCAATCTGAAAGTGAGGGCATTGCTCCGCAGAGCCAATATTAACAGCTCCAAATTATTGACTGTAGGGAAACTGACCATGAACGCAGATGAACAAAGTGCTGTTTATGACGGAGAAGAAATTGAATTGACTGTCCGTGAATTCCGTCTGCTGTTCAAATTGCTTTCTTATCCGAAAAAGACTTTTTCACGCTCTCAGCTGATGAATGAATTCTGGGATGTGGAATCCTCTTCCGGTCTGCGTTCCGTGGATGTTTATATGAGAAGAATCCGTGAGAAAACAGAACATTGTGAAGAATTTGACATTGTTACCGTTTACGGTCTGGGATATAAGGCGGTGTTAAAATGAATGCAAAAAACAAATGGAAATCATTGACATTTTCGGCATTGTCCTTCGTTGTGATATTGTTCTTTACGGCTTTCGTAATTACAGTATCATTTATATTATTTTTCACATTTTTCAAGTCGGAACTGACATTTGATATGATGTGGGAAGGGGCACTTCTGAATTTTGGAAATGTCTTTTTCATTTCGCTGATTTTCTGGACAGCAGACTCAATTTGGAAGAAAATCACAGTGGAACGTCCGGTGAATGCCATTTTGCAGGGGCTTGAAAAAATGACAAAAGGCGATTTCACTGCAAGAATCAAGCCACTGAAAGTCAATTCCCACATCAATCAATACCAGATGATTATTGAAAATATCAATCAGCTGGCTTTGGAATTGGAGGGAGTCGAAACGTTAAGGACTGATTTTGTTTCAAATGTGTCACATGAGATGAAAACGCCCCTTGCTGTCATTCAGAATTATACAGAACTGCTCCGCCCGTCGGATTTGTCAGAGACGGAACGACTGGAATATTTAGATGCTATTTCCAGTTCTGCGGACAGGCTCGCCGGATTGATTTCTAATATTCTGAAACTGAATAAACTCGAAAATCAGCAGATTTTCCCTGAAAATAAGCCCTATAATTTAAGTGTACAGTTAGCAGAATGTCTTCTCGGATTTGAAATGCGGTTCGAAGAAAAACAACTCGAAATTGAAGCTGATATTGAGGAAGATGTGATTTTGCAGGCGGATGAGGAATTGTTAAGTCTGGTATGGAATAATTTGTTTTCGAATGCCTCAAAATTCACGGAAAAAGGCGGTCAGATTTCTGTACAGCTGAAAAAAGACGGAAATTTTGTCAAAGTTTCCGTTTCCGATACTGGTTGTGGTATGTCAGAAGAAACCATGAAGCACATATTTGATAAATTTTATCAGGGAGATACTTCTCACGCAGGGAAAGGCAACGGCTTGGGGCTTGCATTGGCGAAACAGATTATTGATATTTCAGGCGGTGAAATCGCTGTGCAGTCAGAACCTCAAAAGGGAAGTACATTCACGGTCATTCTGAAAAAAAACAGGACATAGAAAAATCCGGAATGTTTCGGCATTCCGGATTTTATCATTTATAATAGTTTTTCGAATTCTTCCACAGGCAGGGGCTTGGCGAAATAATACCCCTGAAACAGACTGCAACCCATTTGTGAAAGTGTCTGATATTGCTCTTTTGTTTCGACTCCCTCCGTCAAGGCGGAAATCCCCAGTTCCTCGGAGAGACGGATAATATTCTTGACAATGGTTTCCGCCCTGTCCTTGTCGTCTGTCTTGCCTAGGAATTTCATATCAATTTTCAGGACATCAACAGGCATATCTTTAAGCATATTCAAAGAGGAATAGCCACTTCCAAAATCGTCCATCTCAACAATAAAGCCAGCCCTGCGGAAATCTTCAAGAATCTGCATTCTGTTTTCGGCTTCGGTCATCATGACTGTTTCTGTAATCTCAATGCGGAGAATTTCAGGCGGAATCTGAAACTCTTTCACAAGGCTTTTGATTTCAGCAATCACATCAATGAAATAGAAATCCTTCGGGGAGATGTTCACGGAGATAAACAAATTCCGGTTCTCTTTCTGCCATTCGGAAAGCACTTCACACGCACAACGCCAGATATGCTTGTCAACTTCTGCAATCATGCCGTTTTTTTCGAAAACCGGAATGAACAGTGCAGGAGACATGAAACCATGTTCGGGATGTATCCACCTTGCGAGGGCTTCCGCTCCCACAATATGACCGTCTCTATCAGCAATGGGCTGTAAATAGGGGCGTACTGCCCTCGTTCGGATGGCTTCACCAAGCTGTGAAGAAATATTCTGATTCCAGAGAATTTTCTCACGAATTTCCTTGTTATAATAGGCGATATGAGTTTTATATTCGTCCTGAATGGTAGAAAGTGCCAGATGTGCCCTGTCAAACATGACGGACACGTCATTGTCTTCCGGTGCTACCCTGTAAATACCGAGATGAATCAATAACTGATATGTGGTATTGTCTTTCCGGATGATGAAATTGGAAAGTTCCTTTTCTCGTTCTTTGGGAGAGAATTCCGATTCCGGCACACATATTCCGAATGTATCCCCCACAAGCCGACCATATCGGCAATATTCTGACATATCTCTTCTTACCCAGTCAGCGATACACTGCAAAGCATAATCTCCGAACTCGTTCCCGAAAACATCATTCACAATCTTGAAATTTTTAATATCCACAAAGACTATCAGATATTGCCTTTCATGGAAAGACTGAGAAATTTCGGAAATGCTTTGATAGAGATATTCACGGGTATAAAGACCGGTCAACCTGTCGTGAGTGGCTTCATAGATACCTTTTTTCACTTCCTGCTGTTCTCTGGTAACATCACGGATACGCAGGTAAGAGCCTGTTAAACAGTCTTTTTCGTCCGTGAATGTGTGGCTTTCCAATGTATAATATTTCAGTTCGGTTTCTGACTGGACAGTTGTTTTGTCTGACCAGTCGCCGTGGTTTTTGATGGATTCCCCGAATATTTTCACCAGAAAATTTTCTGTTGCTTCCAGATTTCCTTTTTGGACTTCTGCTATCTGACTTCCGAGGGAATTCGCCCAGATGCATCTTCCGTTCGGGTCAAACAAGAATAAAGCCTCTTCCGGCATTTCGGAAACAATATCAGAAAGCAGCCTGTCAAGCAGTTTCAGCGGTCTGTAATAAAGTGAAAAATAAAAGATAATAATTCCGGCAAATCCAAAACCAATGGTCGCATGGTCAACCGGAGAATTTGACGAAATACAGAACGCCTGCCAAAGTCCCGCAAAGGACATTGTGCACATGATAACAGAATACCGCTCTTTGTAAATGCTTGGCATCCTGAACGTCATCACAATAAATATCAGCAGAACCGCCCCGAAAATACCATAGTCTACAATTCTGTGAAAAATTTGTCCGGCATGGGGAATCATCCTGTAGAAAATACCGTCCGGCATGGAAACTTTTTCCATACTGAAAGCGTGTCCGGTGAATGGATTCAACAAAAGCTGTGCCGTGTCAACTCCCAGCAAAGCATAAACAAATTTCGGGATTTTATGCCCTGTTCCTGAATTTTTACAGTATTCCGCAGCAAAGCGCATCAATGCCAGCAATACAAGGTTAAACCCAATAAAATACATATAATAGCCGACAGTTGCAGTAAATTTTTCGTGGGTGTTGTCAGTCATCATACTGCCAGCCAACGGAAGAAACAACGAAAAATTCAGGATGGCAACACTCCTTCCGATTGCTTTTGGATAATATCGGGCAATTATCCCCGAAGCCAGCAACAAAAGAATCAACACAGTGGATAAAACAGAGAAAAATAATTTCATACTCTCACCGCCTTATTTATTTTTT
>DGHF01000053.1 GCA_002392545.1 Ruminococcus sp. UBA3855 | reverse complement strand
AAATCCAGACGAAAAAGCCGGAAATGTTATACAACCGTATCTGTAAACGGCAATATTTCTTTAGAAAATGGATATTTGAAACTGCCGAAAGCAGGGCTTGTCAAAGTCAGACAGCACAGACAAATTCCTGATAACTGGAAATTAAAGTCAGTGACAATCAGTCAGTCAGCAAGCGGAAAATACGATGCAAGTATCTTGTTTGAGTATGAGAACCAAGTACAGGAGCAAGAACTGCACACTTTCTTAGGACTTGACTTTTCTATGCATGAACTGTATAAGGACAGTAACGGAAATGAACCGGCTTATCCACGATATTACAGACAAGCTGAAAAGAAACTGCAAAAGGAGCAAAGAAAACTTTCACTCATGACAAACGGCTCTGCAAATTATGAAAAACAGCGTGTCAGGGTTGCTATATTACATGAAAAAGTGGCAAATCAAAGGAAAGATTTTCTGCATAAGCTGTCAAGAAAATTAGCCAATGCATGGGACTGCATCTGTATTGAAAATCTGAATATGCAGGCAATGGCACAGGCATTGCATTTCGGAAAGTCCGTCTGTGATAACGGCTGGGGAATGTTCACAAGATTTTTGCAATATAAACTGGAGGAAATCGGCAAAATTCTTGTCAAAGTTGACAGATTCTTTGCAAGTTCACAGACTTGTTCCTGTTGTGGTTACAAAAATCCTGAAACAAAAGATTTGTCTGTCAGAGCATGGGACTGTCCAAAATGCGGTACACATCACGATAGGGATGTCAATGCTGCAATCAATATCAGAAATGAGGGTATGCGGTTAGTTTTCGCATAACCTGAAATAAAAGAACCGTGGGACACACGGGGTTAGCTCGCTTATGCTTAGTACGCTGGTACTATCGAACGAGAACCAAACCTGTCGGCGAGGAGGAAGCCCCCGCCTCTACAGGCGGGGGAGGATGTCACAAATTCTGATTTCAGAAAGAAGGCATTTTATGAATATTCGCAAAGTGACGGAAAACGACATTCCCCAACTGCACCGCCTTTTACAGCAGGTCTTGACGGTTCATCACGAGGGCAGACCGGATTTATTCAAGGGCAATTGTACTAAATATTCCAATGAAGAATTGACGATACTCCTCAAAGATGAACATTGTCCGGTGTTCGGGGCTTTTGATGAAAACGGCATTTTGTTGGGTCATGCGTTCTGTGTGGTGGAAATTTACCAGAATCATAATATCATGACCGACCGGAAAACACTTTACATTGATGACATTTGCGTTGATGAAAATGCAAGGGGTCAGCACGTCGGAAAAAGTTTGTATGAATTTGTACGGAGTTATGCAAAAGAAAACGGGTTTTACAATATTACCTTGAATGTCTGGAGCTGTAACCCCTCAGCAGTGGCATTCTATCAGGCTATGGGCTTACAGCCCTACAAAATCGGAATGGAAACGATTTTATGATTTTAGTGATATGAAATAAAGAGAAAGAGAGGTCTTCGCTGTGCCTATTCGTATACCAGAAAATTTACCAGCCTATGAAATTTTAGAAAAGGAAAATATCTTTGTCATGTCCAGAAGCCGTGCGGAACATCAGGACATTCGCCCTCTGCATGTGCTGATTCTCAACCTCATGCCTAAAAAAATCGAAACGGAAACGCAACTCATGCGATTGCTGAGTAATACGCCGTTACAGGTGGATATTGAACTACTGAATGTGGCGCATCAGTCCAAAAATACCGCCCGTACTCATCTGGATACATTCTACAAGACGTTTCTGGAAATTCACCAGCGTTATTATGACGGCATGATTATTACAGGCGCACCAGTTGAACAGCTTGACTTTGAGCAGGTGGATTATTGGGAGGAACTCTGCGAAATTATGCGCTGGTCAAGAAAGCACGTCTATTCGACGATGTATATCTGCTGGGCTGCACTGGCGGGATTGTACTTTCATTTTGGTATTCCGAAATATCCCCTTGAAAAGAAGCTGTTCGGGGTGTTCCCTCACAAAGCCGAAAAGGATACGCCTTTACTGCGTGGGTTTGATGATGTCTTTTTAGTGCCACATTCCCGACATTCCGACATTCACAGAAGCGACATTGAAAAAGTTCCCGAATTGGAAATTTTGTCCTATTCTCCCTTGGCAGGGGTGTATATTGTCGCCAACAAGAACGGCAGGGAATTTTTTGTCACTGGTCACAATGAATATGAGCGTGACACCCTCAAGGATGAATATTTCCGTGACCTCGAAAAGGGCTTGCCTATTGAAGTACCATTCAACTATTTTGCAGGTGATAACCCCAACTGTGAGCCGAAATTTTCATGGAGATGTCACTCTAACCTGATGTATTCGAACTGGCTGAATTATTGCGTTTATCAGCAGACACCGTTCCATCTGGGCGATTTGCGGAATATGGAGATGAGATAATGGGGAAGGATTTCAGACCGTTTGCAGTTTCCTGCATTGTTTCGATTGACGGAAAAATATTATTCGTTCGTCATACCTACGGAATCGCCAAAGGAAGAATCCTCATTCCGGGGGGATACCTGAAGGAAAATGAACTGCCCTCACAAGCTGCCGTGCGTGAACTCATGGAAGAAACCGGAGTCAATGCGAAGCCTGTTTCCATCTGTTCAGCACGTTGCAAGGCTGGACAGTGGATTTTTGTTTTCAATATGGAATACATTTCCGGCACTCCTCGTTCGGACGGCTACGAAAACAGCGAAGTCTTGCTATTAACCCCACAAGAAGCCGTTCAGCGTGACGACATTACCAATATGAGCCGTTCCATTATCAAGGCTTATATCGCCAACCCCGAAAGGGTCATTCCTTTGAATGATGATGTTCCGCCGACTTATGACAAGAATAAATATGAATTTTTCGGAATTTGACGGTGAAAGCAATGTTTGACGAATTTTTGAAATGGGCGCATTCCAACAACTGGAATATTGCAATTGCTCCCGAAAGAATTCCACTGCCGGAATGTATTTCACAAAGATATGTCATTCCTGAACAATGGCTGGAATTTGTCAGTAGACTGAAAACCTGTTGCAATGCATCCCAGACAAAGTGGTTTCTGTTGCCGGAAGATTTTCAGCCCTGTTCAGACGATTTCCAATGGAATGAATTCGAATTGCAAAGCCTTTCCTGTGCAGAAAATGACAACACATGGAAAGAGGAGATTATTTCTTACTGGAATGAGCATTTACCAATTTTCATGTCAGTTGACAGCGAATATTTCTATTTTGCGATTGATACCACAAATGGGGCTGTTGTATCGGGGTATGAGCCGGAATTTGAAGAATCAGAAACCATTGCAGAAAGTTTCCTTTCATTCCTGAAAAAAGTTATCTCTGGAGAAATTGCACTGTAAAATGAAAGCTGAACTTTTCCCATTTCGGGAGGGTTCAGCTTTTCGTATGACAAATGTTATTCCGCCAAAGCCTTTTTGAAAAAATCCTCTGTGGACAAATCAGGGCTTCTGTTATATCGGCAGAGACCATAAAGACAATCGCTGTTTCTGGTGATATAGTTCGGCTTTTCAAGGCAAATCAATGTACAAGTGAATCCTAATTCTTTCAGGACAGGAACACTTTCCCGACAGGTGAAACCATACGGATAGGCGAATATTGTGGGGGCTGTTCCCGTTTGTTTTTTTGCTTGGTCTTGTAACAGGCTCAAATCATCACGGAGTATCATCTGATAATGTTCGGGATTTTCGCCGTATAGAATGGAACATCCGGCACGTTCGGAATTGCTGTGCATATTGTAGGTATGGCTTCCGATTTCGACACGTCCGGAATTCTGCAACTGCTTCACATCATCCCATGTCAAGTAGGAATATGTGTCAACATGAGGGTCACGTTCGGCGGTGACATCTGTATAATATCCCACAATCGAAACCACTGCACACATATCATATTTTTCCAGTAAGGGCAGGGCTTGAGAGAGATTATTATAAAAGCCGTCATCAAATGTAATCATAATGGGATGTTCAGGGAGTTTTCCCTTTCCTTGGGTGTAGTCAAGGAGTTGGGAGCTGGTAACGCTCTGATAGCCGTGATTTTTGAGGTATTGCAAATCATTTTCAAGCATTTCAGGCGATACATGATAATCACCAACCACAGGAGAAGTCACACTATGATACATGATAACCGGCAGGAAAATTCCGTCCGGCTTTTTTTCTTCCGGCATGATGGCTTTTACAACATTCGTCCCCAATAAAAAGATAACCAATATCACAATGTCCGCAAGCAGGAAACTGACAAATTTCCCTGAATGATAACAGCGATACAATGAAAACCCCTTCTTTCTGCAAAAGTCATTATTTTCATACTATGCAGAATCAAGGTATAATTTGCCTGTCCGGAATGCATAATAGCAATAAATACATTCAGGAGGAATCTACATGAAACGGAAATTACACAAATTTTGTATGCTGTTGGTGATACATTGCGTTTTCAGTTTTGCAGTATTGGGAGGGGTTCGTGTCTGGCAGAAAGGCTATAATAAAACCCATCGGGAACAATTGCAGATGGCGAGTGTCGCAGTGAATGATGAACAGGCAGAAATCAGCATTCTAGGACGGAGCATGATTCTTTCACTGGAGGGATTCAATGAAAATAGTATGCTGTATTATGGGCTGTATGCGCTTTCAGATGGGTTTATCAGAAGCTGGTTATTTGTTGTTCATAAAATAATTACAATAATTTCATAAAAAATTCACAAAATAGGGCTTGCAAAATGATTCAGAATGTGCTATAATTAAAAAGGTGCTTGTTTGAGATGTGCCTGTAGTTTAGATGGATAAAACAGAGGACTCCGACTCCTCAGACCGCAGGTTCAAGTCCTGTCAGGCACACCACATAGATAACGGGATGTAACTCAGTTTGGCTAGAGTGCTTGCTTTGGGAGCAAGATGCCGCAGGTTCGAGTCCTGTCATCCCGATGCAGAAATTCCCCTGATTCTGGTCAGGGGAACTTTGTTTTTTCTAGAGTTCCGCAGAAACGGAGCTTATCAGAATTTCCTGTAAATCCTCGTCCATAAATTCGAATTCATCCGGAATATTCAGACAGATAATTCGTTTGTCCTGCAACATATCCGGATATTTTTCACGGATTCTGCGGACATGTTTTTTCTCCATGCAGAAAATCACATCCGCCCAGCCAATCAAACCAGCAGTCAACTTGATTCTGGAATTATTTTCCGTCCCTGCGGAACGTGCCTGATGACCCTCGAAACCGTCAAACAATTTTTCAGCGGTCAGGCTTCTGCGCTTGTTCTGACTGCATACGAACAATAATTTCATGAAACATCCTCCACGATTCCGAACAGTTGATTTTCCCTGATTTCCGTCACTTTCACCATACGGATGGTATTTCTCCAATCTTCGTCATGTTCCTGAATGGGGACACGAACCAGCGCATAATTGGGGGCGTGTCCCATATGGAAACCGTTTCCACGTTCACGCTCAAACAAAATGGGGTATTTTTTACCGATGCAGTTTTTCAGGAAATCGGCTTGCATATCGTCAGCAATGATTTTCAGGCGGTCGGCACGTTCTTTCTTGACGGATTCAGGGACTTGGTTCGGGTAATCACAAGCCGGAGTTCCAGCCCTCTGGGAGTAGCGGAAAATATGCATCTGTGAGAATCGGCATTCTTTCACGAATTCCAGCGTTTGGGAGAAATCGCTTTCTGTCTCATCAGGAAATCCGGTCATAATGTCGGTGGTTATCGCACAATCAGGGAAATATTTCCGGAGATTCTGCAAGAGTGTGAGATATTCCGCCGTTGTATAATGGCGGTGCATGGCTTTGAGGGTTTTATCACATCCGCTTTGTACAGAAATATGAAACTGCGGACAGAGTTCGAGAATGCCTGCCAGACGCTCCAGAACGCTCTCTGTCAGTCCGTCCGGCTCTAATGAACCTAAACGCACCCTTGGAAACTGCGCCCCCTGTACGGCTTGCACAGCGTCTGCAAGGGTCATATGGTTTTCCTGTCCCCAACAGGCGAGATTGATACCACAAAGTACAATTTCCTGAAAGCCCTCTTTCCGGAGTTGCTGAGCCTGTTTCTGAATGGATTCTAACGGACGTGAACGGCATCTTCCCCGTGCATAGGGAATAATGCAGTAAGTACAGAAACGGTTGCAACCATCCTGAATTTTCAGGAAAGCCCTTGTATGTGCGGAATCTGTGCCCTGTGGGAGGATTTCGAAAGCATCCCCTGAAATGTACGAACCGACAGCGGATATTTTATGCGGATTCTGAAAATATTCCTGCAATAAAAGCGGAATCTGGGAACGGTTTTTTGTTCCGGTGACAATATCGGCATCAGGAATATGGGAAGCATCTTCCGGAAATGCCTGCACATAGCATCCGGTCAGAACAATGACGGCATCCGGTGCGGAATGTCTCAATTTTTTCAGGGCATGAAACATCCGCTTGTCTCCGGAAGCGGTGACAGTGCAGGAATTGAGCAGAATCACATCAGCCTTTTCCGGCTTGTCAGTGAGGGTATAGCCCTCTTCGATGAGTAAAGCCGAAATGCTGTCGGATTCCACGGCATTGACTTTACATCCGAGTGTCTGAATATAGAATTTCATAACTAATCTCCTTGTTAATTGATGAGTGCCTTTTAATTGAAAATCATTGAAAAACGGCATGATACAGGGATTTTTACATAAAACGACTATCAACGTGTATAAAAAATCAAACTTTAGCCCCTTTCTATTATATCAAATTGCTGAAAATTTAGCAACCCCCTTGACAATATTTTGATTTCGTGGTATGCTATAGTCACAGCAAGAAAAAGCTGTACACAAGGAAAAAATATAGAGAGAACAACAGGAGGTAGATTTTTATGACAACAACAAAAATCAAGCTCAGCACAATTGCCGATGTTCAGTTTTTCGTGAACACTATCATGAGATTTCCGTTTGACATCGACCTCGTTTCCGGACGCTACATTGTGGATGCTAAGTCCATCATGGGTATCTACAGTCTGGATTTGAACAACGAGATTGAACTCCGTGCACACACTGAAGATGCTGAGGAACTTTTCGCAGAAATTGACAAGTACATTGTAAAGTAATTCCCAAGTGATTAGAGAAAAATAAAATAAGATGTTTTGCAAAAAAGAACGGACTGCCGGTTTTGGTAGTCCGTTCTTTGTAAATGAAGGAGTATGGGGAAAAATGCCCTATTTAAATTCGAGTCAATTTTTCACAGGAATTCCCCCATACTCCCTTATTTCCCTTCATGAGAAAAGATACTTGCAGACTTTCCCCCAAGCGTGGGAAAATGTCATTTTTCCGACAGCATCCGCCGTCAGTAACGGCACTTCACAAAGCAATGTCTTTTCATGATAGAAATACACCATCCCCACAGGAAAGCCCTTTTTCACTGGTGCTTGCATGAATTCCGGCAATACAATGACCGTTTCCAGTTGTTCTTCACCAGAGACAGCCAATGCAGGGAGTTCCGAAACTTCCAGCAGAACGGCATTTTCTGTTCCGCCCTTGATGGTGAGGGGCTGTAAAAATTCTTCTGAAAAGGCAGGGACAGTCACTTTGTAATTGGAAAAGCCGTTTCTCAGTAGTCGCTTGGCAATGGCAAAACGTTCGTCCTCGTCGTCACAACCCAATACAATGGCAATACAAGTCAATCCATTCTGTTCAGCGGATGCAATGACACATTGACCGCATTCCGGCGAATGACAGGCTTTCAAGCCTTTGCAGTGCTCCATGGTTCGGGTGAATGTGTTTTCGTTCACGAGGTCGGCGGGGGTACTGTCTTCACGGATGATAATTCTCCATGTCGTCATATAGGGGCTGAGAATGTCGCATTGCAGGACGGCACAGGCAAGCTTGGAAAGGTCTCTTGCAGTGGAATGTGCGTCGGGGTCGTCGAATCCCTGCGGAGAGGTGAACCATGTGGATTTCATGCCTAATTCAAAGGCGGTTGCATTCATATCCATGACAAAATTTTTTTCATCTCCTGAAATGGCTTTTGCAAGGACATCAGAGGCATCATTGGCATTTCCTGTGAGGATTCCGAAAAGCAGTTCCTCCACGGTGGCTTTGTCTCCGGCTTGTAACCAGATGCTAGCACCGCTCATGCTTGTGACGGATTCTCCGGCGGTCAGGACAGTGTCAAGCTGTAATTCTCCTGCATCAATGGCTTTTGCAGTCAGATAAGCCGTCATGAGTTTGGCAAGCGAACCAACCGGAAGGGGAGTATCTGCATTTTCTTCCATGAGAACATTTCCGGTACTCGCTTCGGATAATAAAATTGCTTTTGCGTTTTCCTCAGCATGGACAGGCAGGGGAATGAACCATTGAGACAAAATCAATATCATGAAAAAAGAGAATATTCGTTTCATAGGTGAACCTCCGTTTCAATTGCAGTTGTTTATCTATATGTGAATTAAGGGGCTGACATTCATGAAATGACTGGAAATATCCGTGATTTCTTACAAAAAATAGATGTTGAATTTGTATTGTTTTCACAATATTGTGGAAAGAAAGCGCAAGATACTTGAAAAAATTTCGAAATTATAGTATGATAGATATGGATTCTGATTTTTTGGAGGCGTAAAAAAATGGCATTAAAATTAAACACAAAATATCTGGAAAGTTTTATCACCCAAGATGAGCTGAAAGGTATTGAACCGCAGGTGATGGCTGCTGTCAAGAACCTGCATGACGGCACAGGTCTGGGAAGTGATTTCCTCGGCTGGCTGAATCTCCCCACCGACTACGACAAGGAAGAATTTGCAAGAATTCAGACTGCTGCAAAGAAAATTCAGGGTAATTCTGATGTACTTATCGTAATTGGTATTGGTGGTTCTTATCTCGGCGCAAGAGCAGTCATTGAGATGCTGAAAAGCCCGTTCTACAACAACATGAAGAAGGAAACCCCTGATATTTACTATGTCGGCAACAACATCAACCCGACTTACCTGCAAGAGGTTCTTTCCATCTGTGAGGGCAGAGACATTTCCGTGAATGTTATCTCAAAGTCCGGAACAACCACTGAACCGGCTCTTGCTTTCCGTGTATTCAAGAAACTTGTCGAAGACAAGTACGGCAAGGAGGAAGCAAAGAATCACATTTTTGCAACTACCGACAAGGCAAAGGGCACTTTGAAAGAACTCAGCGACACAGAAGGTTATGAAACTTTTGTTGTACCGGATAATGTCGGCGGACGTTTTTCCGTTCTGACTGCTGTTGGACTGCTCCCGATTGCTGTGGCGGGCTGTGACATTGTAAAGCTGATGGAAGGCGCAAGACAGGCACAGAATGACTATATGGCTGATTTCGAAAACAACGACTGTTACAAGTATGCTGCAATCCGAAATATTCTCAGCAGAAAGGGAAAAGAAGTTGAAATGCTGGTAGCCTATGACCCTGCATTTGCAATGATGAATGAGTGGTATAAACAGCTGTTCGGTGAAAGCGAAGGCAAGGACAATAAGGGCTTGCTCCCGACTTCTGTTGTATTTTCTACAGACTTGCATTCCATGGGGCAGTATATCCAGCAGGGAAGCCGTCTCATGTTCGAAACGGTTATCGATATCAAGAAGCCGAAGCAGGATTTTTTCCTTGAAAAGGATGAAGCCAATCTGGACGGTCTGAATTTCCTGTGTGGTCAGAATATGTCCGTTGTCAACCGCAAGGCATTTGAAGGAACTATCCTCGCACATACGGAAGGCGGAGTTCCGCAGGTTATCCTTGAATTGGATGATACCACAGAATTCAGTCTCGGCTATCTCATTTACTTCTTTGAGAAAGCTTGCGCTGTTTCCGGCTATGTGCTGGGTGTCAATCCCTTTAACCAACCGGGGGTTGAAAGCTATAAATCCAATATGTTCGCACTCCTCGGTAAACCGGGTTATGAGGGCGCAAAGGCTGAACTTGAAAAGAAGCTCGGCTATTAAACATGAACCATGTCCCCCACTGAGGGGATTGAAAGGAGTTATTTTATCATGATTAAACTGATTACAGGC
>DGHF01000119.1 GCA_002392545.1 Ruminococcus sp. UBA3855 | reverse complement strand
ACAACCTGTTCCGGTGCACAGAGTGTATCACCAGTCAAAGCAGTAATCTTGACAGCTGCGACAATATCGCCTGCTTCTGCGGTCTTGATTTCGGTTTGTTTTTTACCGAGGAGAGTATAAAGCTTACCAATTTTTTCCTCTGCGCCTGTTCTTGCATTGATAACACCAGCATCAGCAGAGAGTTTGCCGGACAGAACCTTGATATAGCTCATCTTTCCAACAAAGGGGTCAGCAACGGTCTTGCAAACAAGGGCTGTCAGCGGTGCGGAAGCATCACAAGCGATTTCCTTGATGTCGTCCCCTGCTGTTGCAGTTGCCGGCTGAACTTCGTCAGCAGACGGAACAAGCAGACCAAATTCTTTCAGGAGCATGTCAATACCTGCCAAGGACAATGCAGAATTGCACACAACCGGAGTAAGCAAGCCCTTATTCATAGCAGCATGAATGCCGTCAATCAATTCTTTCTGTGTAAATTCTTCGCCTTCAAAGAATTTTTCCATCAGATTTTCATCTGTTTCAGCAACAGCCTCCACAACAGCAGCCTTTAAACCGTCCAGACGGTATTCATGGTCGGAGGTGACTTCTTCAGGAATGGGAATTTCTTCTTTTCTGCCCTTGCTGTCGTAGGTGTAAGCCTGCATTTCAATGAGGTTAATAAATCCGCATACTTCACCAAACTTGATGATAGGCACGATAATCGGACAAACAGTAGGGCCAAAGACCGTCTTCAATTCTGTGAGGACATTATAGAAATTTGCGTCCTTGTCGTCAATCTTTGTGATGGCGAACATAGTGGACTTGCCGAGCTTCTGTGCAGCGGTATAGGCTTTCTTTGTGCCGACACGAACGCCCGACTTCGCTGAAACCGTAATCAGCACGGTATCAGAGGCGGTAATGCCGGAAAGCTGTTCACCTGCAAAATCAAGAATACCGGGGGTATCAAGCAAGTTAATCCAGTTATCTTCATAGGCGAAACCTGCTAAAGCGGTGGACAATGAGCCTTGGCGTTTTGCCTCTTCGGGGTCAAAGTCACATACTGTCGTACCGTCTGCAACCTTGCCGAAACGGTCAGAAGCTCCTGCAACGTGAAGCAATGCCTCAGCCAGAGAGGTTTTGCCAGAGCTGTGATGCCCTGCTAATGCAATGTTCTTGATATTGCTTGCATGAAATTGGTTCATAATGGGTTACACTCCTTACAATAAAATTTATATCATGCAGTTCCCTGCAATTGTGACATAATCTGGAAAAATATTTCACTTTGAATATGACTAGTTTTATTATAGCATTTGTATCAATTTTTTGCAATGCAAGAACAATATTTTCTATATATTTCATAGACCAAAGCCGCTGAATTTGTGCAGTTTGCACAAGTAAAATATATAAAATGGGAGACACAATGCATGAAGTCTTGACACACGAAATCGAAAACAAGATTTTCTCATTCGTTTGTGTCAAGGCATTGTTTCCCCCATACAGATTATAATGGGGGAATGTTGAAAGGCTTGCAGAAAAATTTACTTTCTTAAATTCAAGCAAATTTTTTGCAAGGCATTCCCCCAAACCCCCTTATTTTTTATTTAACTTCAATTTTTCCGAAGCAGTCCAGCACACCAGCCCTCTTTTTCCTGTACTGAAATCTTTCCAAAGCCCTTTGCAGTCAGGACGTTCAAAACCTCGTCAGCCCGTTCCGTGATAATTCCGGATACAATCAAATAACCCTCATCTTTGAGGAAATCCCCGAACAAATCCGACATGGCAATTAAAACATCCGCCACAATATTTGCACAAATCAGGTCATAGCCTGTCCCGATTTGTTCTCTTAATACCGTATCGCTGATAATGTCGCCACAATAAGCAGTATATTTTGTCGGGTCAATGTGATTTTTCTCTGCATTTTCAACGGCGGTTCTGACGGAATTATCCACAATGTCGACTGCTGTCGCAGATTCCGCTCCTAACAGCATACAACCAATGGAAAGAATACCACTCCCACAGCCTAAATCAAGCACTCTGTCATTTTTGTTGAGAATAGTTTCTGCTAATTCTAAACAAAGTCTAGTTGTATGGTGCTGACCTGTCCCGAAACTGGATGCAGGGTCAATTTCAAGAATAATTCTGCCGTTGGGGTCAACGGTTTCCCATGACGGCTTAATCATGAGCTTTTCCCCGACTGGCAAGGGCTTGAAATACTGTTTCCAATTATTCGCCCAATCCTCTTCTCTGACATTGCCGACAGTGACCGCAAGACTTCCGAACAATTCGGCATTGTCGCCGTTTCGCAGATTTTCCAGTAATGCACGGATTCCGAGAAATTGTTCTGTCCCCTGTGCATCATCAGGAAGATAGAATGTAATCTTTGTATCGCAGTCTTTGAGTTGCATCAAATCTTCTTCGATATAGTCCCATTTTCCTTCTTTATCGTTGAGAAACTCCTGAAAACTTTCCTTGTCCTGAATGGAAAAGCCTTTCACGCCGTAATCTGTAAGCATTGCACACAATGCATCCACTGCCGGAGTTTCCGTCTGAATAGTAATTTCATTCCAGTTCATGTGATAACCTCACTTTCAAATTTGCTTCCCGTTTTCGATTTTTGCAATCAATTTACTTTTTTCATGGATATCACCTTTCAGGGTTTAATCCGGCGACTTTTTGAGTTTGGTATTGACTCCCACGATTCCGCCGATTCCGCCACAAATCAGCATCAATATCAGCCGGACAAATAACCGCCCTTGTAACGGATTCCGGACAGCTCCGCAAAATAACACTATCCCCATTAGCAGACCGCACAAAATGCCGTCTGTCAAGCCGTGATGCCGTCCGTGCATTCCCGAACATCTCCCAGCACAGAAGCTCCCCACGCTCCACAGAACGTGCGACAGCCACACCATCACCCATGCAGGCGGATTTCCTGACAACAGAATGATTCCCGATAATGCCAGACCTCCCACCAACACGCACAGCAACCCCTCACAGAGGGCAACCACATGCCGGAATATTTTTGATTTCCATGGTCTGACATTCCTCATGTGATTTCACTCCCCTGCATTGATGATACAATCTATGCAGGGGAGTGCTAAATTATTCGTCTTTGGGTTTTCCGGTACTGATGGGGCTGGATTCCAGCTTTTTCTTTTCTTTTTCAGCCTTTTCAGCAGCAGCCAATTCTCTAGCAGTAACATTTTCACGAATAGCATCTTGTTTCAGACGGATTTTGAGGCGGTCGCTTCCTGTCTCAATGATAACAGTTTCTGTATTATTTTCGACACGCAACACAATCCCGACAATTCCGCCAATGGTGACAATCTCGTCACCGACCTGCAAATTTTTCTGCATTTCTCTGGTTTCCTTTTCCTGCTTCTGTTGCGGACGAATCAGAATGAAATACAGGAATGCCAGACACAAAAGTGGCAGTATGAGCGTTGAAAATAACGCTGCACCTGTTGCACCATTCTGACTGACAGCTGTCGTGGAGTCGGATGCAAATACAGTGAGACTTCCGGCAAAGGTCAGAACCCCCAGAGAGCTGAGAAATGCCAATGTTTTTTTCATAAATTCTACTCCTTTCAATTTTCTACTATTATAATGGGGACAAATGCCCTTTGTAGCCTTA
>DGHF01000008.1:3676-4450 GCA_002392545.1 Ruminococcus sp. UBA3855 | reverse complement strand
TTTCTGATATTGATTGCAGCATTGAAATCTCTGTCATGATGTGTACCGCATTCTGGACAGTCCCATGCCCTGACAGACAAGTCTTTTGTTTCTGGATTTTTGTAACCACAACAGGAACATATTTGGGAACTTGCAAAAAATCTGTCTATTTTTACCAGTTTCTTTCCGGATTCTTCGAGCTTGTAACGTAAAAATTCCGTAAACATGCCCCAGCCGTTATCGCAGACGGACTTTCCGAAATGCAAAGACTGTGCCATTGTCTGCATATTCAGATTTTCAATACAGATACAGTCCCATACATCAGCTAACTGCCTTGACAGCTTATGCAGAAAATCCTTTCTCTGATTTGCTATTTTTTCATGCAGTATAGCAACTCTGATACGCTGCTTTTCATAATTTGCAGAGCCGTTTGTCATGAGTGAAAGTTTTCTTTGCTCCTTTTGCAGTTTCTTTTCAGCTTGTCTGTAATATCGTGGATAAGCCGGTTCATTTCCGTTACTGTCCTTATACAGTTCATGCATAGAGAAGTCAAGTCCTAAGAAGGTGTGCAGTTCCTGCTCCTGTACTTGGTTCTCGTACTCAAACAAGATACTTGCATAGTATTTTCCGCTTGCAGACTGACTAATTGTGACAGATTTCAGCTTGTAATCTGTTGGAATGGCTCTATGTTGTCTGACTTTGACAAGCCCTGCTTTCGGCAGTTTCAAATATCCATTTTCTAAAGAAATATTGCCGTTTACAAACACAGTTGTATAAGATTTCCGGCTTTTTCGT
>DGHF01000008.1:0-3506 GCA_002392545.1 Ruminococcus sp. UBA3855 | reverse complement strand
ATCTGACAAAAACAGATAATCTTCTTTTTTTTTCAGTGCTGTCATATCGTTAGAACATTTTGTATAGGAGAAATTCTTTTTTTCTTTCTGGTACAGCTTGATTTTCTGTTCCAGATAGTAGTTGTATACCAGTCTGACACAGCCAAATGTCTTTGCAAACAGAAATTTTTGTTCTTCTGTGGGATATATCCGAAATTGATATGCCTTATTTGCCATTTTCTCATCACCTTTCAGAATTCTACTTTTATTATCTCATATTTGGAGACTTTTGTCAATAGATGGGACGCAATTCATCCCCCGCCTAAGAGGCGGGGGTTTTCTTGCTAATCTTTGATAAAACCGATAACTTAATTATACTATTCTACGATAATATCGACGAAAATTTTACATAAAGCATTTCCGAAATTGTTAAATTTTACCATTTATTTTAAAAATCAATGGAAAACCTGTTTACTTTTTGTGCATTTCATGGTATAATAAAAAATATCAGATATTTTTGTGAGTTATGATAATGAGGTGATGTAAATGAGTCAGAGAAAATTACCAGATATTCCGGAAGAAAGACCCTCCGAAGAACCAATTAAAAAAATCCCTCGTATTCTTCCGGTTAGCCGTGAAGAATACGATTCACGCAGGCGTTATGCTGGCGACAAGACGGAATATTCCCTTTCTTCCGTATTCAGTGTTAATTTGGAAGATGATGATGAAGAAGAGGAAGAGGAAGAGAAAGTATCACAGAAAGCACCACCTAAACAGGAAACAGTTCAGAATAATTCTCTCACGATTTTTGATTTTCTGATGATGATTCCTGTATTTTTCACGTCAGTCTCTTGGGTATGGCATTTGACATTGCAGGAAGTACATCCCAATTTGCATAGTATCATTGATTTTGTTCTGATAATTTATTACCTGATATCCGTTTTGTTTTTTTCCTCTAAAGAAAAATTAGATGATGCTCAGATTTTGTTAATGGTGGCATGTGATATTCTGGAAATTGCTTTATTAGGAATTTATGGAGATATGTCACATATCTATTTGCAGTGTATGTTTTCCATTCCGCTTTCGTTGGCGATATGGTTGGTGTTTGCTCTCATGGTAGCAGGTGAGACGGAAAGAGGGGCATTCACAAGCATTTTCGGGCAATGTTTCTGGTTCGGGGCGGTAATGTTTTTACTTTGGAAAGGTGTCGAAAATTTCCGGTGGATTGGCTTCTGTCAGTTGACAGGCATTTTCATGACCACATTATTACCAGTATTTTCAAGTGGAAAAATTACCAAGAAAGATGGTTTCTTTATGCTGATTTCTGTAATAGCAATGTTTGCAGTAATTTTTGGATTTGGAAGATGAACGAAATTTTTCAGGGGCTGGATGATTTTTTTCGGACAGCCCCTTGATTTTTTGACCTGATTGTGATATGATAAAATAGTTAGTGTACAGAAATCATGATTTACCGTCTGGAAAAGAAAGGAAATTGATGTTTATGAGTTCAGGAAAAATCGGATTTGACAACGAAAAGTATCTGAAAATGCAGTCCGCACACATCCGTGAGCGAATCGCCCATTTTGGTGACAAGTTATATCTGGAATTTGGTGGGAAATTATTTGATGATTTTCATGCTTCCAGAGTGTTACCCGGTTTCAAGCCGGACAGCAAATTACAGATGTTGTTGCAGTTGAAAGATGAAGCAGAAATTGTCATTGTCATCAATGCAGCAGATATTGAAAAAAATAAAGTCCGTGGCGATTTGGGAATTACCTATGACGTGGATGTTATTCGCCTTTTCAATGTATTCACGAAAATCGGACTTTATGTTTCAAGTGTCGTTCTGACACGTTACGACAATCAGCCCACGGCAGAAGCCTTTCAGAACCGTTTGGAAGCATTAGGTGTGAAAGTATATCATCATTATGCAATCAAGGGCTATCCGTCTAACCTGCAATTGATTATGAGTGATGAAGGCTATGGAAAAAATGATTATATTGAAACATCCCGCCGTCTGGTTGTGGTGACAGCCCCCGGCCCCGGAAGCGGAAAAATGGCGACTTGTCTCTCACAGATTTACCACGAACACAAGAGGGGAATCAATGTCGGATATGCAAAATTTGAGACGTTCCCCATCTGGAATTTACCGTTAAGACATCCGGTGAATATTGCCTATGAAGCAGCGACTTCTGACTTGAACGACGTGAATATGATTGACCCTTTCCACCTCGAAGCCTATGGAAAGACGACTGTCAATTACAACAGAGACGTTGAAATTTTCCCTGTCCTGAATGCCATGTTTGAAAAGATTCTCGGAGAATCGCCGTATAAATCCCCCACAGATATGGGCGTGAATATGGCTGGAAACTGTATCATTGATGATGCTGTTGTCTGCGAAGATGCAAAGCAGGAAGTTATCAGACGTTATTATACAGCCCTCTGCGGACGGAAAAAGGGCACATCCACCGAAGACGAAGTTTATAAATTGGAATTGCTGATGAATCAGGCGAAAGTTTCCACAGATGACAGAAAAGTTGTTTCGGTTGCATTGCAGAGGGAAAAGGAGACCGGCGCACCAGCTGCGGCAATGGAATTGCCTGACGGCACAATCCTGACAGGGCGCACATCTGATTTATTAGGTGCTTGTTCCGCATTGTTGCTGAACGCTTTGAAATATTTTGCAGGTTTGCCGGATGAGACATTGCTAATGTCCCCACATGTCATTGAACCCATTCAAAATCTGAAAGTTCAGCATTTGGGGAATAATAACCCACGCATTCACACAGATGAAACACTTTATGCTCTGGCAATCTGCGCAACCTCTGACGAAAATGCAAAAAAAGCCATGGAGCAGATTTCTAAATTATGGGGCTGTGAGGTGCATTCTACTGTCATTCTGTCGGCAGTGGATGAGCGTATTTTCAAGCGTCTGGGCATCAATCTGACCTGTGAACCGAAATTCAGCCAAGAAGGGAAATAATTATGATAGTTCCGAACCCCATTGAAGAAACGATTGTCAAGAAATTTGCCCGCCCCATCTGGCACAGATTTTTGAAGGGTATCAAAGAGTATGGTCTGATACAGGAAGGGGATAAAATCGCTGTATGCATTTCCGGAGGAAAAGACTCCATGCTAATGGCGCAGTGTATGCAGAGATTACAGCGTTACAGCAAATTTCCGTTTGAAGTGGAATTTATTGTCATGAATCCGGGGTATAATGAGCGAAACCGTGAGAAAATTGTCGAGAATGCGGAATTATTAGGAATACCGATTCATATGTTTGAGACAAAGATTTTTTCCGCCGTCAAGAAGATTGAACAGAATCCATGTTATCTTTGTGCGAGGATGCGCAGGGGCTATTTATATCACATGGCGCAGGAATTAGGCTGTAATAAAATTGCTTTGGGGCATCATTTTGATGATGTGATAGAGACTATCTTAATGGGGATGCTGTACGGCTCACAGGTGCAAACCATGATGCCGAAAATTCACAGCGAAAATTTTGAGGGGATGCAGTTAATCCG
>DGHF01000188.1 GCA_002392545.1 Ruminococcus sp. UBA3855 | reverse complement strand
TGATACTTGTATAGTAGATGAAAAGGTCGTTCAAAAAATTTCAGCAGCACAGAAATTAAAGCGTCTTTCAGAATTATTTCCAGAAGCGATAGCTGTAGGAAAATTGCTGGAAATTGGATTATCAGAACGTGAAAGTTTGAAACAATTAGGATTGAAGCGTTCTACATATCGCTCAAAGCTTGAAAAAGTGAGAAAGCAAATAGAAGCAGAATTCGGAGAAGAAATGCATTTGCTGCACTTGCTACTGATATTTGTGGACTCACAAAAATTTCCATTCCAAACAACGTGACAGAAATCTGTCAGTACGCTTTTGCTAACACGCAAATCAAGAGTCTGACGATTCCGCATACTGTTACTTCTGTCGAAAATTATGTGTGCTATTCGTGTGTCAACCTTGAAACAGTACGCTATGAAGGTGCTGTCATTGGAGCATTTATGTTTTCGGGATGTACAGCACTCAAAAATTTTACAATCGCCGTTACCTGCAAAGAAATATGTGACAATTGTTTCAACGGTTGCAACGAACTAACTTTAATTGACTATGAGGGCAGTCTGAAAGACTGGACGGCAGTCACAAAGCAGAAAAACTGGAACAGTTTAGCTAATCTGACAAAAGTTCAGTGCCTTGACGGTTATTTGACTTATGATGCAGAAACAAAAGAATGGAATGAGGTGAAAGAAAATGCTTAAATTTCTCGTAAAACAGCAGAAAATTGAAATTCTGGAGCGTGAGGTTATCGCCTCCGACCAGATTTCTTTTGTTACTTTGAAGTTCACGTTTGACGGCGACTGGAAGAAGTTTTATAAAGTCGTGCAGTTCACGCAGTGTGATGAAACATTCAATCGTGTACTTGGATTTGATGGGCTGTCATGTTTACTGCCTGCTGAACTCCATGCAGGTGCAGTTAAAATGTCAGTTTTTGGCTATGATGCGGATAATACATCAGGTTTGAGAGCTACAACTGTTCCTGTCACTTTAAATATTCGTCAATCCGGATTTGTAGGTGATGATTCTCCGATTCCTCCGACTCCCGATTTATATACGCAGATTCTGCAAAAAATTGAAGAAGTCACTTCTCCTGATATGTCCGAATATCCGAAGAAAGACGAAATCCAGAAAATGATTGAACAGACAATTTCAGAACTGGAAATTTCTGTTCCGTCCGATTATGAAGCAATTCGTGAAAATTCTCACACGCATAAAAATAAAGAATTTCTGGATTCCTTAACGGCTGAATCACTGGCTTTAATTCCCAATTTACAGCAGTTTGAAGATACTGTCAAAGAGGATATTCACAGGATTGATGAAATCATGCAGAGCATTAACAATACGGTTCACACACATGAAAATCTTGATGTTCTTAACGGAATTACAGCAGACAGAGTTGCTTCCTGGGACAGCATGAAAACAAGCATCAATAATTTTATGAACAGCATGACAGTTTACAGCGAAAAAGTCAGCAATACAGCAGCTCGTGTTGGTTCGGCAGAATCAGAAATCAATGCCCTGCAAAAAACGATAGAAGCATTACAGAAACAAATTGATTCCGTCAGCGGAAGCTCGGCAGTAATTCTTTTTCAGAATGGTGCGGATGCACTTGAAAAATACGGCGAAACAACGTATATTTTTTACAATAACGGCTATCGCTCGATGTCTGGCTTTGCACAGTCCTATCCGAATTTCTGCTCTGCCGAAAATGACTACGCACTTTATTATAATCAAACTGATTTCAACTGGGCAGGCGAAATTTACACAATGATTCTCCAGCCGTTCAGCATTTCAAAAAATTCAGGAATTGTGCTGACTTATCAGTCTGGTGCATCTGCTGTTGGTGAACTGTATCTGATGCGGAAAATCTCCGGCAGGACTTATGCCGAGCTTGCACAGGTTGTGTATGAACAGATTCAAAGCGGCAATACTGTCAAGCTGGAATTCCAATGGCTGCAAAGTACGGATTTTATCTCGATTTTGGTGGATTGTTCCGATGTAGCAATTGGCGATTATTATCTCGTTTGGAAGGGGATTTCTGACAACACACATCCGAAAATTAAGGCGATTAAAGTGTTGGGAGGGTAACAGCATGAAAGAGAATATCTGCACAGCAATCGGCATTATTGGTGCATTTTTTGCGACTCTTGTCGGTGGATGGGATTCGGCTTTGATTACGCTCATCACCTTTATGGCGGTGGATTTCATCACCGGCTTTGTCACGGCGGCAATGGGAAAATCCAAGCACAGCGTAACTGGAAAGCTCAACAGCAAAGCAGGCTGGGTGGGGCTTGCTAAGAAGTTCTGTATTCTGCTGATGGTAGTTGTTGCCATGAGAGTGGATATTCTGCTCAGCACGACTTACATCAGAGATGCGACTTGCATTGGCTTCTGTGTGAATGAACTGCTTTCCATAGTGGAAAATACCAGTTTAATGGGAATAAAATATCCGCCTGCTATGATAAAGGCACTTGAAGTATTACAGAAAAAAGCAGGAAGAACTGATGAAGATGCTCAAGAAAATTTAAACGAACTCGAAGAAATTATAGAAACGGAGGAGAACGAAAATGGCAGTAGGAAGCTATAATTTTGATGACAACACACAGCTTTCAGCACATTTCAATGTGCAGGAATTTCGTTGTAAATGCAGTCAGCATCATGATATTTTGATTGCTGAAGAACTGGTGGACAAGCTCGAAAAACTCTATACAAAGCTGAACTGTTCCAAGATTATCGTGACAAGCGGAATGAGATGTCCGTCCTATGATATTTCTATTGGCGGAAACGGCGGAGGACAGCACCCACTCGGAAAAGCTGCTGATGTTGTCTGCTACAATCAAAATGGTGAGAGAATCAGCAGTAAACTGGTTTGCTGTACAGCACAAGATTTAGGCTTTGGCGGTATCGCAAACATCGATACGTCCTATACAGCGACACATCTTGATGTCCGCACAAGCAATATCTGGTACGGAAATGAAGTCATCAATTACCACACGGTAACGGACGATTTTTACAAATATTATGGCATTTCAAGAGAGGAGGAAAAATCCATGATTTTAAAGGGCATTGATGTGAGTGTTCATAATGGCTCAATTAACTGGAATCAGGTCAAAAATGATGGTGTGCAGTTTGCCATTCTCCGAGCAGGATACGGCAGAGAGACATCACAGAAAGACCAGCGTTTCGAGGAATATTACGCAAATGCAAAGGCTGTCGGTATGCCCGTGGGCTGTTACTGGTATTCCTATGCGACAGGTGTCGAAGAAGCAAAAATCGAAGCACAGGTTTGTATTTCCATTATCAAAGGCAAGCAGTTTGAATATCCAGTATATTTCGATTTGGAAGAACAGAAAGCCTTTGCAACAGGAAAAGCAAACTGTTCTGCTATGGTTCGTGCATTCTGTGGAGAACTCGAAAAAGCCGGATATTTCGCAGGATTATACATGAGCCGTTCACCATTCAACAGCTACATGGAGGACGACATTAGGACAAAATATGCCCTCTGGCTTGCGGAATATGGCAGTCAGCTCAATTATAACGGCTCTGTCGGAATGTGGCAGAAATCCTCAACAGGCAAAGTTTCCGGAATCAGCGGAAATGTTGACATGAACGAATGTTACATCAATTATCCTGAAAGAATCCAGTCCGCAGGGCTGAACGGTTTCAGCAACTGCCAGATTATTGATGCTCCGGCAATTGCTCCCGAAATTCCAAAAACAGAAAATCAGGCAACTGTGGAAGTCAGTATCAACGGCGAAACTTACAGCGGAAAACTGAATAAAAAATAATTTTATTCCGGAATGATTTTTATAAATTATTCCGGATATTTTTCGGAAGGAGTACAGAGATGACAAATTTACAAACTGAACAGATTCTGATTATGAGAAACAAAGGTTACGGATACAAGAAAATCGCAAAGGAACTGGATATTTCGGAAAATACCGTGAAATCCGTCCTGCGAAGAAAAAACGATGAACCTTGCTGTAAAAACTGCGGAGCATTCCTGCACAATACGGCTGGTCACAGGCAGAAAATTTTCTGTTCTGCAAAATGCCGCTATGCTTACTGGAGAAAAAATGCTTCCTTCAAAGGTACGGTCAAATCTGTGTGCTTGAACTGCGGAGCAAAATTTTCCGATTATTCCTATAGAAACAGAAAATATTGCTCCCACAGATGTTATATTTCCAATCGATACAAGGGGGAAAACGGGCATGAAACAGAATGAACTGATGTATCAGGTGACAATGAGTATTTTCAGGAATATGGTCAAAAACGGCTTAGGCTATGACAAAGGAGAAGACGGAAATCTTGTCATCAATGAAAAAGAAGCTGAAACCGTGCGTTTAATTTACAGATTGTTTCTGGAAGGCTTAACTGCTTATGCCATCTCCAAATATCTGA
>DGHF01000029.1 GCA_002392545.1 Ruminococcus sp. UBA3855 | reverse complement strand
CCTTCCTTGATTGCATTCTCAAGGGTAATTTTGCCCTGTGCAACATTGAGAACCTCTGCGCCGTCAGCGGTCAGGAGAGCGTCTCTGTCATTGTAATCAAACGGAGCTACATACAGCACACCGCCAGAAATTTCCATGTAAAACGCACCCTCAGCCTCGCCAGTTACATTAACCTGTACAGCAATATGATTTTCTACCTTGGAAGCATCTGCCTTTGCAAGAGCAGCCTGCACCTTTGCTACTAACTCATGATATGTCATTGCTTATCACCTTTCTTGCATCATCACAAAACCCTATTTGTCCCGATGCGCTTTATTTTTTACCCTCTTATTATAACGGATAATATAAATTTCGTCAATGACTTTTTGGAAAAATCTGCATTTGATACAAGAAAGCCCATCAAATCACGCTTTTTTTTAGCAAATCTATGCATACTTTTCATTGACTTTTAGCAAATTCCGTTGTTTTCAGTATGCGCAAAACGCTGGAAAATATACCATTTCATGCATTTTCTTTCATCAATAATTTCATTTTATAGCAAATCAACCAAATTCAGAACCGATTATATAAGATTTTTTGTCAGTGCTGTTAATATTTCACAAACAAGCGGAAAAAATGTGAAAAAATATCTTGACGGATGAATGAAAAAGGAGTATAATAGTATTAAAGAGAATTTAAAGGAGGAATTTCCATTGACTAATATTTTATTTGCAGCGTCCGAATGCGTGCCGTTTGTCAAAACTGGCGGATTGGCGGACGTTGTTGGAGCATTGCCGAAATATCTTGACAAAAGCCGTTTTGATGTTCGTGTAATTATCCCCTATTATACCTGTATCCCAGGGAGATACCGCAATTCTTTCCACTATCGCCATCATTTCTATATCGACTATGCCGGAAGACAGGAACATGTCGGAATCATGGAATACGAGTTTGATGGAATCAAGTTTTATTATGTGGATAACGAATATTATTTCAGCGGTGAATCTCCTTACAGCAGTGACCTGCGCTGGGATATTGAGCGTTTTACATTCTTCTGCAAAGCTGTGCTTGCTATGATGCCGGTGATTGATTTCCACCCTGAAATTATCCATTGCCATGACTGGCAGACTGGTTTAATTCCGGTATTACTGCACTCCGAATTTGCAACACATCCCTTCTATCAGGGTGTAAAATCCATCATGACCATTCATAACCTCCGTTTCCAAGGTGTATGGGACATTGAGGCATTCCAGTTTAACACCGGACTTCCGGACTATATGTTCACGCCTGACAAGCTGGAATTTCACAAGGATGCCAATATGCTGAAAGGTGGTCTGGTTTATGCGGACTATATCACAACCGTTTCCGAAACCTACGCCGAGGAAATCAAGACCAAAGAATACGGCGAACATCTTGACGGCTTGCTGAATGCACGTCATGAGCGTCTCCGTGGTATTGTGAATGGTATCGATTATGATGTATTCGACCCGATGCATGACAAGAAGATTTTCTATAACTATGATGTAAACAGCTTCTTGGATGGCAAGCGTGAAAACAAGCGTCTCCTGCAAGCAGAACTGGGACTGCCACAGGATGACAGAATCATGTTAGTGGGCATTATCTCCCGACTGACCGACCAGAAGGGCTTGAATCTTCTCGGTGACGTGTTTGAGCGTTTCCTTGATGAAAATACACAGTTTATCGTTATCGGCACAGGCGAACCAAACTATGAAAATATGTTCCGCTATTTCGCCGGACGTTATCCGGACAGATGCTCCGCTAATATCTGCTATAATGGCGAACTGGCACAGAAACTCTATGCCGGCGCAGATATGATGCTTGTACCGTCCAGATTTGAGCCGTGCGGACTCACACAGCTGATGGCTCTCCGCTATGGTGCAATTCCGCTGGTACGTGAGACAGGTGGTCTGAAAGACACCGTACAGCCTTACAACGAATACGAACACACCGGAACAGGTTTCACGTTCGGAAAGTTCAATTCCAACGACTTCCTCAACACAGTCAATTATGCAAAATCTGTATTCTTCAATCACCGTGACGAATGGGATGCAATGGTAAGACGTGGTATGGAGCAGGATTTCTCATGGAACAGCTCTGCAAGGCAGTATGAAGGAATGTATGAGTGGCTTCTCGGCAAATAATCAAGAATTTTCCCTAATCACTCCTTATTATTTTTGACAAAGAAGGACACCTTTCAAGGTGTCCTTCTTTGTTTGTGCAAAATACACCAATGAATATGGATAAATTTAGCTTGTTATCCAATATTTTTGAACATTTTGTGAACATTCATAGAAAACGCTTGCATTTTTTTTTTTTTTTGTATAATAAATATAACAGATATTTAAAATCTGGAAATATATTCAAGGAGTGATGAAAATGAAATGGAAAAAATTGATGGCAGTCTGTTTGGCTGTTTGCATGGTTGGTGCGCTTTTGACTGGGTGTGGTAATTCATCTGAACCCGAAAGTACCACTACAAATAGCAATAACTCTACTATCGAAAGGGTAGCTGAAACAACCGACGATAAAATTGTAGAAAAGACTTCCACAGAAAATGCTGAACCAGAAACAGAAAATGATTTATATGCATGGTATGATGAACTTAACGCAGAATGGGAAAAATGTGGAGGGCTTACCTATGTTGCCAAATTTTATACCAACTATTCCTATGCGATTGAAAATAACACTTATTTTTTTCTCAGATTTTCCGGAAAAGATGTCAGCAAAATTTTGAAATTTTTTTCTATTGACAAAAATGGAGCAGGAGCATTTGTAGGGTCACAAAACGAAGATTCAATGAATTTTGTCACTTCAACAACAGGGATTATTCCTGTAGCCTATAAAAATGGTTTCTTCTATGTTTATTCATATCCAGAAAGTGTTACAGGTTCTCCTACCCTAAAAAAAATGGATAAAAACGGCAATACAGTTGCCTCGATTGCAATAGAAGACAGCCAAAAAATTGTCACCATCTTTGGAGATGATTCCGTATTGCTCTATGATACTCCTACTTCCAAATATTATTTGATTCCTTCCAATTTTTCAAATATAACAGAATTTACAGCTCCTTCATTTCAGATAGAAGGCACACATGAGCTGATGCATGATATGGTGATTGATGGGGAATTTTTTGATGGTGCTGTTGCTTATAAAAATAAATTGTACGTCAAAGTTGTTAGTCAGGACGGTTACAATGGTGTAATATACCTTGATACGGATGAAATGCAGTGGTATACGCTCACATCAGATTCTGATAGTATTAGCAAAAAATACTTTGATTTCCATTTTATAGCTGGAGCACGTGTTGTTGGAAAATATCTCTTATTTTCTCATAGTATTTATGATATGGAAAAAGATGAATTTTTGTATGATTTCGTTTCCTCGGAAGCAATCTATAGTGGTATGAATAACTACTTTGGTGGAAATCATCATTTTGCTGATGGAACGACTTTCCTTCGTTATCCTTCTGATGGTGGAGAACCTGAAATCATAGAATCTCCTGTTAGGAATTTTTCCGGTTTTATTGTTGACTCTGAACGTTATGCTGTTCTCGATGAATATGGTGTTTTTGTCCATAATTATGATGGCACTGATGAAGAAATTACTGCACGTTTATATGATGAAAGCACTTCCGAAAATGTCATAGATACTCCCTCACAACCTTCAAACTCCGACAACAATTCTTCTGCCAACAGCTCTCCTGCTGACAATTCCTCTACCTCTGAAGCCTTAATTTCCGTAGATTCCAACAATTTACTTCATGCAGATGTTTCTCTGTATGGCAAAACAAGAACACAAGTTTCTAAGATGCTTGGCATTACTATTGACAAATTACAAGATTGGAAGTATTGGGGTGTTAATCTGAAATATCAGGATGTAAAATATAATGGCATTGACCTTTGCTTGATGTTCCAGAATGATAAACTGACCGTAGTTAGATACGATACAAAGGGTGAACTGTCTGAATCATTCAAGAAATTGGCTATGCGTTCCTATGCCGATATTGATAATGAACCCCTTATTGATAAAGATGATGAAAGTGGATATTTCTACTATCAAGCTTATATTACTGATGACATTTCTTATGAACTTGAGAATGATTTCTATGAAGATGGCACTTTAGTATATCACCAAACCTTCCTTGATTTGAATGCTGATTGGGGAGAATAAATCAAAACTGGTATGTGGAAATTCCGCATACCAGTTTTTTGTTATGTCTGAAAAACAATATCTTTTTCACTATCCCAGAAACTGCAAACCACTTTGATACCATCAGCCCCAATATCCTTCCGAATTTTGTCAATATCAGGAATTTTACCATCCTCCAGCCATGAACCATTCCATTCATTTTCACGATAGGTACAGACGGTATATTGGCGATTCTCCAAAATATCGAACAAATCCGACAAAAACTCTTGATATTCGTCCGCATATCGGTTGTAATCGTAATTATAAGGCGAATAGTGACAGTGCCAATCTCCAAAAAAGATGGAAAATTCGTCATCAAGGTCAATGAATAATTCCTTTCCCCCACCATGCACAAGGCGAATGGAAATATCATCATCTTGTTTGGTTTCAATTTCGGGATGATAAGCCTCTAACCTTTGCAGAATATCGTCCAGCATTTCCATGGGGTCAATTTCGTTCACAAAACGTCACTCCAATTTGAATCTCGTCGGGAGCAGTGCGCCCAGCAGATGAATTCTGTCTGATAGCACAACCTCGAAATCATCACCGCAGAATTGTGCCATGACCTGACGGCAAGCACCACAGGGCGGGCAGGGTTTCGAGGGTTCTTCCCCTTCTGGTGCGCCACAAATTGCAATCGCCTGAAAATTTCTCTGACCATCCGAAACGGCCTTGAAAAATGCCACACGTTCCGCACAGCATCCAAGCGAATACGAGGCGTTTTCAACATTGCATCCCGTATAAATTGTACCGTTCTCCGCTAACAAAGCAGCTCCTACCGCAAAATGTGAATATTCACAATAAGCCTTTCTGCGGACTCTTTCCGCCGCTTGCATCAATGCATGATACATCATAAAACAATTCCCTCCGGTCAGTTAGAAAGAAAGAGGTACAGAAGCCTGTACCTCCTTCGGGATTATCGGCAATCAACAAAAATTACTTGGAAATCAGGGCGAGAGTATCTCTTGCAATCAGCAGTTCCTCATTGGTCGGAACAACCCAGATTTCAACCTTGGAATCAGACTGTGAAACCTTTGCAAGCTTGCCACGAACACCAGCATTTGCAACGGTATCAATCTTGATACCCAGAATGTCCATATCTGTGCAAGCACCCTCACGGACATCAGGAGCATTTTCACCGATACCGCCAGTGAACAGAACAGCATCCAGACCGTTCATAATAGATGCATAAGCACCGATATACTTTTTAATCTGGTAAACGAGCATATCTCTGGAAAGCTGTGCCCTTGCGTTGCCAGCCTCAGCGGCAGTAGTGACATCACGATTATCAGAGCCAACACCGGATACACCGAGGAAGCCGGACTTCTTATTCATATAATCGGACATTTCAGCCGGAGTGAAGCCGTGCTTTTCCATTACGAAAGTAACAGCAGAAGGGTCAAGTGCACCGCATCTTGTGCCCATCAGAACGCCGTCAAGAGGTGTGAAGCCCATGGAAGTATCAACGGATTTTCCGCCGTCAATAGCTGTGATGGAAGAACCATTTCCGAGGTGACAGGAAACAATCTTCAAATCCTTGACATCCTTCCCCATTGCATCAGCCAGAGCCTTAGAAACAAAGCGGTGAGATGTGCCATGGAAACCGTACTTTCTGACATGGAACTTTTCATAATCCTCATACGGCAGACCGAACATGAAAGCCTTTTCGGGCATGGTCTGATGGAATGCAGTGTCAAATACAACCGCCTGCGGAACGCTTGCAGGGAGTACCTTTTTACATGCACGGAGAGCCAGTGCGTGAGCGTGATTGTGTACCGGAGCGAGTTCACGCAGTTCATCAATCTTTTCAATAATCTCGTCAGTAACCAGAGTGGTTTCAGAGAATACCTCTGCCCCCTGTACGATACGATGACCAACAGCAGCAATTTCACTCATGTCCTTGATAACAGCAGCATCACCAGTGGTAAGCACTTCCACCAGCTTCATGAAAGCTTCAGTATGGGTGGGGAAATTACAGTCTGCATCATAAGAGCGACCGTCACTGGTCTTATGTGCAATATGTCCGTCAATTCCGATACGGTCACAGTTTCCCTTTGCGAGGACGCTTTCATCATCCATGTTCAGCAGTTGATACTTGAGAGAAGAACTGCCAGCGTTGACTACTAAAATCAGCATAATTTCATTTTCCTTTCTTTCTGTAAAAAATATGAAATGCAGTCCGAAAAAAATAATAATATCGGATTCCACATTATATATTATACACATTTTTTCAAAAAAAGCAAGCCCTTTTTCGAAGAATTTACAAAATATCCGAAAATATATATATATATCCTTAAAAAGCACCGCCTGAAAGCAGTTTTCAGACAGTGCTTTCTGATGATTGTGCAAATATTTCCAGAGACTGTCACGTTGTTCCAGTATCAACAGCTTTCTGCAATGTTTCAACCTTGTCTAAAAGCTGACTTTCTGAAATTTCGAGCGTTTCAAGCCGTTCATCCAGCTGAGTAATCGCCAAATCAGAGCGGAACTGCTCCACAATGGAATTGATTTCCGTGAGCTGGTTTTGTACTTCATTCTGCACCTGCAAAAGAAAATCAGTATGACTTTGTGCATCAATGATATGATTGGTGTCAGGGAGGGCACGGACTCTGACAGGCGGTAATTGATACCGGATAATCACATCCGGTTCATTTTCCGTGGAGTTGTCGCCGTCCTCATAATGGCAAGCCAGCATATCAAGAGCCAGCAAACCGGATTCCGTTGTAAAATTCTTTCCGATTTTCCACAGGAGATAAATCACATCCCCGTCCGAAGCGGAATTTTCGAGAATGGTTTCCGTTTCTCCGCCGGATTCCGTAATTCCACGCATGATAAACACAAATTTCGTCATATCGTGAGTACCATAATACCTATCAATCTGAATCGTGACAGTATCTGCAAAATGTTCCCCCTGTGAGAGTAATTTTTCAAGGGGCAGGGTGTCAATAAATTTCCCGACTGCTTTCAGCATGTTGCATCGCTCCTCTTAAAATGTAAAGGCGAAAGCCTTTCAGAGAGGGCGGAAAAAACAAGCAGAATTTGCATCAAAATGTGCAAATTCCGCCAAAAAATTTCAAATCAGGAATTTCCGTGCTTGTTGTACATGTTGATACTGTCACTGACGGAAAGTGTCACCACGACCGCAAGACAGCATACGATAGAAGCACCAAGCAACAGAGCATTGACAGCTCCGTGCCCTTCCTCTTTTTGCAGGAAAAGCGGAATCCCAGGGAAAAGGGAGAGAATGAATCCCAATGTATACAGGAACTTTGTCAAGCCCTTCAAAGGTGCAAACGGCGCAGCCAGCGGAACAGCACTCATCCCCATGATAATGGCAATTGTGGGAGCATAATTCTTGATAGCTGCCATCAATCCGCCGAGTTCGTCTTCCATTTTGTAGCCGAGACCAAACGCACCCGATGCAAACGACCCGAACGCAAAAGCCCCCACAATTCCGACAATTGTCAGAATAATCAATTGTGTAAAGCCCTTTTTCGCCTGTTCTTTCTCACGTTCTTCACGGAGTTCGTTCATCATACGAACGCTTTCTTTTCGCTGTTCTTCGGTCATCTCAACCGGAGGAGGAACATATTTTTGTGGTTTTTTGGATTCTTCCTTGATACGTTCAAGGTCAGCATCCTTGAATTTAGGAACATACTCTTCTGGTTGTGGTGCTTCTTCCAGTTCGACTTCCTCAGCCTCTTCCGGAGGAATTTCCTGAATCTTAGGACGCATTGCATTAGGGATAATAGGGACAGGAATGCCCATCTGTCCACAGCGCATTTCCACAATTTTCTGTTGCATTTCAGCATTAAGCGTGATGAATTTTTCTTTCAGAGCATCATCAAACTGCAATTTTTGGCAAAACTCCGCCACTTCGTCATAATTTTCTCCGCCGTCGTCCAGTAAACTGCTCATATCCTCATCAAGTTGCAGTTCCTGTTTTTCCTCTTTTTTCCATTCTGTCTGCGCAGGGTTATCCAGCATGACTTCTTCTTCGAGAACCGGAGCACCCCTTCTCTGGTCATCGCTCCAGACTTCGGGAGTATCACCAAGCAGGCTGTCAATTCCGCCTTCTAAGACAGGCGCACCCTTTTTATGGTCGTCACCAGTCCATTCCTGTGGAGTTTCGCCGAGAAGCCCCTCAAGGCTGTCAGGGTCAAGCTGAGGAGCGTTTTTTTTCTGTTCGTCACCAGTCCAGACTTCCGGAGTTTCGCCAAGCATATCCTCTAAATCCGGCATATCATTTCACCTCAATTCTGATTCATGAAATGAAAGCAATTATCTTTCAATCATCTGGTCACGGTCAGGACCTACGCCCACCATGCAGACTTTGCATTCACAGAGTTCTTCCAGACGTTCAATATATTTCCGGCAAGCTTCGGGGAGTTCCTCGAAAGAACGGCAGTTGGTAATATCGTCATTGAAGCCCTCGAATTCCTCATAAACAGGTGAACAGTCAGCCAGTTCTTCCAGACTGGAGGGGAAATCTTTCAGCTGAGTGCCGTCGGGCTTGACATAAGCCACGCAGACTTTCAGATTGCCAATTCCGCTGAGGGTATCCAGCTTATTGATGGCGAGACCATCCAGACCATTGACACGGACAGAATGACGGACAATCACAGCATCAAACCAGCCTGTTCTTCTGGGTCTTCCGGTAGTTGTACCGAATTCGTGACCTTTTTCACGGATAGTCTTTCCAGTTTCGTCATTGAGTTCCGTCGGGAAAGGTCCTTTTCCGACACGGGTTGTATAAGCCTTAGCCACACCAATAATATTGTCAATCATTTTCGGACCTATACCAGTACCCACGCAGACACCGCCAGAAAGCGGATGAGAGCTTGTCACAAAAGGATATGTACCGAAATCAATATCAAGCAGTGTAGCCTGTGCGCCCTCAAACAGAATGGTCTTGCCAGCTTTGTAAGCCTCATAAGTCAGTACAGATACATCCGCAACATAGGGCTTTAAGCGTTCACCATAAGCCTTATATTCAGCAATGACAGCATCAAGGTCATGAGCTTCACCGCCATAAACAGCAGTAATAATCTT
>DGHF01000030.1 GCA_002392545.1 Ruminococcus sp. UBA3855 | reverse complement strand
AGAATGACATTGATATGATTCGCATTCAAAGACTCATGAAAGGGGAGCTCATCAAAGACGGCGGAAATTTCCTGTTTAATTTCGATTTCATGTTCCCGATTGTCCATTCCGAAAATATTCACCGTTCCGGAATCGGGCTTGATGATGTTCAGAATGGTGTTGATAGTGGTGGATTTTCCTGCACCGTTCTGCCCGATAAAGCCCATAATACTGCCCTTTACAACATTGAAAGAAACATTGTCAAGCGTGAAACCGTCATAATGTTTGGTAATGCCTTTCACTTCAATTGCATTTTCGTAATCATTCATTGTCTGCACCTCCATAAAGCATTGCAAGAATTGACTGCATTTCTTCAAGAGAAATATCACATTGTTTCGCTTTTTCGCAGGCATCTGAAAGAAGGGCTTCCACGGCTTTGAGCTGTTCCTCACGGATAAAGTCAAGATTCTGCCGTTTCACAAAACTGCCCTTTCCGGTGTAGGATTCAATAAATCCGTCACGCTCTAATTCTTCATAGGCTCGCTTTGTCGTGATAACGCTAATCCGGAGCTGTTGCGCCAGTGAACGCATTGAGGGGAGCGCATCGCCTTCTTTGAGAGTGCCGTTCATAATCTGCATTTTGATTTGAGAATAGACTTGCTGATAAATCGGCTCATCATTCTGATTTGAAATAATAATATCCATAATATCACCGTGATTTTTAAAATTGTATATATACGTTATATACATTATATCATATCAGTACAATGCTGTCAAGATATTTTTAATGAGCATCTTGCACAAATTTGATATATGATTTTTGTGCAAAATAAAAATCTCCACCATCTGAAATGACAGTGGAGATGAAAAGAGAAATCATTATTTTTCGGGCACAGCAGGCAATTTCGGAGAAATTTTCCCATGTATCAGGGAAATTCCAGTGAATACCGCTGTACCAATCATAATTTGAATCGGATAAAATAAAAGCTGATTTTCTGGTATCAGGAAAGCCAGAATTGACAATGCCGAAGCAGGGGGAATGAATGTCTTCATTTTTTGCATCAGCAATAATACCAGCAGGATGGTAATTCCAGCAGATAAAAATTGATAATATCCGAAATGCAATGCTATCAAACGGAAGATTGTACCTGTTACCGCACAGAAGGCAACCAGAAAATTGACTTTCAGCGGTTGACGTTGTGCGCCTGAGTTGGGTTTCCAGAATTCAGTATAGGCAACCAGCAACGGCGGTGCAACCATCATTTTGCAATTTCCCCAAATTGCAACCAATATGACGGCACATCCTAACAGCCACCTCAAAAGCATATCTGTAATAGTTTGCTCATCGGGCAGTGAATCAGGGGAAAAATTGGCTGGTGTCACAAGGTTGCAACGCTCCAAAATTTTCCTCGTGACAATGACAACTGCACTTAATATGATTGCAGAAATCGGGTAGACAATGGATGCGCTGTGCATCATGACAGGCAGCACAATTGCTGAAATCATGGGTGCAAATGTCGTCTTTGAATAGGTCAGTATGACCGAAGCAACCAGAAACGCAAGGCACATCTGCACCACAAATGGCAACGGTATTAAAACAAGCAGTGTCCCAATAATGGCACTTCCCATCAATAACAGGAACATGCTTGAAAGGCTTGTATTCCATGCGAATTTCGGCGCAGCAAATGCACCTGCTGAAATCGCTGCAATTTCCGGAAACAAGATTTCCTTTTCACCGGAAATTTCCGCCGTTGCAACCATCCCTGTGACAAGTATCACTGCACAAATGAAAGGAATGTATTTCTTCATATTTCGTTCCTTACTTTGACAGAAGCATTTTCTTTAAGACAGCGAGGTCAATAATGTTGATAATGTTATCCTCATACAAATCAGCATTTTTGGAATTTTCAAGAGTTCCTTGTTTGAGAAGATATTTTTGCAGTGCGATAATGTCAGAGACGTTGCATTTTCCGTCATTGTTCAAATCGCCCTTGACGTTTTCAACAGCAGGGGAGTCAGCGGAATAAATACGTTCATACATGGTTTCTGCCCATATTTTGCGCATTTCTGCATAACCGTCTGATTCAGGATGAACGCCGTCACTGCTTAAATATTCGGGATGTTCCTCAAAAAATGCGTAGAAATCTACACCCTTGACGACTTCCGGAAATTCTTCATAAATCTTGTCAATCATTGCATTATAATCAGGTACATAAGTACCGACATCGGGGTTAGTGGAATAGGGAATTTTCGGGAGAATCGGAACTTTTCCGGCATTCAGGACGGCTTGAATCATGTAGACAGTATTTTCATAATATTTCTGTGCGCCGGACTGATTGCCCCAAGCATCATTTGTTCCGTAGGCAATGCTGACATATTTTGCCGGACAGGTAGACAGCCACTTGTCAATATGATTTCGTCCGTCCGTGCTGGTGATACCGCCAATACCGCCGTTTTCCTGAATGGGGAAATATTTGCTGTCAATGGCATTGATATGGGTAGCAAACCCTGTCCCGAAACAGTTATTCATTCCTCCGGCGGTGATGGAATCGCCGAAGAAAATCCAGCTGTCATTGACACCGTTTGAAACGTCATGCACATCAAAATTGAGCATACAAGTGCCTTCGTTTTTGTCGTCAACTCCTGTGACGTGAATTCGAATCCAGTTATATCCTTCAAAATCAATGACGTGCTGACGGGAACTCAATGTATTATGTTCGACAGTTTCTACGATTTCCCAGCCGTCTTCCGGATAAGTACCGCCCTCGGCTTTATTGATTTCAACTGTATAGTCAGAGATTTCCATGTTGCGGTTGATGTAAAGTCCAATGGTATCATATGCACTTGCATTATACCAGACAGCATCAATGACTTTTCTGTTTTCCTCCGGCACTCCGGAAAGGTCATAGGCTAAGTAATCGTCAGGGGCTGAACCGTTCCAAAATGAGAAATAATGCTCATCATTTCCGGCGGATGCCGTCGCAGGGTTAGTCCCCGAATATGCCGGACAATTCCGGCTGATAACCGGATTCGCCTTGACTTCTGCGGAAACAGGCAGATTTGCACTCATGGAAGCCGTTAAAATTCCGGCAAGCAGAAAGGGAATGCATTTGTTTTTCATGAAAAATTGACCTCCTTTATATGTTGATAAATTACACGGAAAGACGGCTGACAAAATCGCCGTCTTTCCGGTAGTTTTGCATTTGTGCGATAAATCAGAATTTATCCGCATACGGTGACGGGGTGACGGGGCTACCGTATACTTTCTATATAAATATTTTTTTATTTTTCGTACGTAGGATAGTATAAGTCCGTCACCCCGTCACCCTTTATAGCACAATAAATTTCGATTTATGAAATGATTATCTTTTCACGAAATATTCCTCATACCAAACAAGGAATGTGTAAATTGTCCAGACTTTGCGCCAATTATCGGAATTTCCGCCGATATACTCCTGATAAATAGCATTGATTTCGTCCAGCTTGAAGAATTTCCCTGCAATGTCGCTGTTGAAAAGACGGCGGACATCAGCATTGTAATTCTCGTCAGCCAGCCAGATACGAACCGGAACAATAAAGCCCAATTTCTTACGGAAAGCAATTTCCTCCGGCAGAACCTTTGCGGCAGCGGTACGGAATGCAACTTTGTTTTGTTCAGCATTGACCTTGAAACGGGACGGCATACGGCTTGCAATGTCGAAAATTCTGCGGTCGGTCAAAGGCATACGGATTTCCAGCCCTGCGGCGGTGCTCATTTTATCAACATTCAGGTAAATATCACCCTCCAGCCAGATTTGAATATCCACATCTGACATTTTCGTGAGAGGGTCAAGACCTTCTGTCTCGTCATAGATATATTTTACCAGATTGATAGGCAATACATCGGGATTGTAGGACTGCAAAATTCTCTGCTTTTCGTCCTCTTTCATGATGTTGGTATTGCCGACATAGAATGTTTTGAGGTTATCGCCGTAGCGTTCCGCATTGCGGTACATATTGTAACCGCCGAAAAATTCGTCTGCACCCTCACCGGAATAACAGAGTTTCGTATGCTGTGCGGTGGCATTGCATCCGAGTGTAAACACGATTGCAGAAGCATCACCGAGGGGCTGTTCCATATTGTACATCACATACGGCACAATGTCAAAGAACTGGTCAGGCGTGATTTTGGCAACAGAATGCTCAACCCCCAGAATTTCAGCAGTTTTGGAAGCAATTCTGGACTCGTCAAAACGCTCTTCGTCATATCCGCACGAATCCGCACGTTTGGCATCAGACATTGCCAGCACATAAGAAGAATCAACACCGCCGGAAAGGAAAGATTCAGCCGTTTCGTCAGGGGTCTTGACTTCCTTCATCATCTGTTGCAATGTCGTGTGAATTTCGTCCGCCCATTCTTCGAGGGTCTTGGATTCATCCGGATGGAATTCAGGCTTCCAGTAGCGGTGAATTTCCAGCTTTCCATTTTTGAAACTCAGCCAGTGTGCCGGCATGAGTTTCTTGACTCCCTTGAAAAAAGTATCCTCACCGGCAACATACGTCAATGTCATATAAATCTGAAGCATATCCACATTTAATTCCTTGACAAATTCCGGCTGATTCAGAATATCACGAATCATTGTGCCATATAATAATTTTCCGCTTTCAGTCACGTAATAATAAAAGGGCTTTGTTCCGAAATGGTCACGCACACAGAATAATTCCTCTGTTTCCGTATCGAAAAGAGCAAAAGCGAACATCCCATAAAAATGGTCAGCCATTTCCTTGCCCCATGTGGTATAAGCCTTGACAAGAATCTGCTGTTCACGCTCTTCACGAGTGAGATTCTTTGCAATGCCAAGTGTTTCACAAAGGCTTTCCCAGTTGCGGATGTGCCCACGGTATGCCTTGACTTCAATCATAAAAATACACCTCATTGTTTCAGATTTCATCACTATATTATGATGTCCGCTTTTATTATAGCACATCCAGAGGAAAAAAGCAATAAAAAATCATCCGCATTTTGTACAATTGCAAGAAAAATTTGACAATATACATAAAAATCTTTCCTGCATTTGTGTAAAGCGTAGAAAATTTATGAACATTTATATAAAAACCCTTGCATTTTTGAAAATTTGTAGTATAATAGATAGTAAGGAAGAGGAGAGACAGCAAACAACCCTCTCAGCTTCCAGAATTTACGCTTTCAGTACAGGGGTACTATGACAGACAGTACCATGATTGATTCTGATAGTATAAATCATAAATTATTCCTCCTGAATTGCTCCCGACTTCGTGTCGGGAGTAATTCATTTTTTCGGAAATGAAATTGTAAATTTTTTGTGAACTTTTCGAAAAAAACCGCAATTTTTGACCTGTTTCTCGTAGCATGAAAACAAACGTTTGATTTTGGTACAAATCGCTGAATTTCAACTGCAATTATTGACACTTTCACCAAAATATAGTATAATTTAAGTAATAAAGAATGGAGGTGTTGAAAATGAAAAAGCAATTCAGTGCGATTCTGGTAGTGGTATTGAGTTCGCTGTGTCTGTCTGCGCCGTTGAGTGCGAATGCAGAAGTTGTTTTCAACCGCAGTACAGAACAGGTGGATTCCGAAGAAGGAACGGTCATTCGTGATTCTTTCGAAATTGATTGTGATAGTTTCACCTACTCTTTGAAGAAAAACGACGGTGTTCCGACAGCAATCAATTTCACTTCCAAAACAGACGTACAGGCTAATTTCATGGTAACTGGCAGATATTCCGTAGAGGGGGAAAATGGCTTGACAGAATGCTACACGCTGGCGGAGTTAGGTTTTTCGTGGAGCGGTGCAGAGCCGGTTTTCTGGACGAAAGAATATGCCTCTGAATCCTTGAACGGTCAGGAGCTTTCCATTGGAGACGTGCTCTATATCGTCGCAGAGCAGGATTC
>DGHF01000070.1 GCA_002392545.1 Ruminococcus sp. UBA3855 | reverse complement strand
GGCATCGAAGTCATCTCCGTCACAGTCACAGCAACAGGTACATTCCACATGAATCTTCTTCAGAGCCTTGTGGTGCTGTTTTTTTACCCATTCCACATCTTCACCGAGATGGTCAGCCACGCAGTCCCACGGAAGATTATCAAAGTAACGCAGGCGGAGAATCTCCCTCTGGTCACAGTTGCCGATTGCCATGATGATGCTTTCAAGGCTGTCTTTCATACGGATAAGCTCCGTCAGTTCTGTTTCCTTGTTTTCCAGAATGTCCTCTACCAGATTAGCGAGGGGATGACAGTAGGAAACAGCATCATACAATTCAGACCAGATGCGGTGCTGTGTAATCTGTTCGATAATGCGGTTATCAATATCGATGCCGTTTCTCATGACTTTCTTTGCAAGCATAGCATAACTCCTTTCAGGCATAAAGAAAGCCACCACAGATACTCTGCAACGGCTTCATCCTATTTTCCTATTTTACATTATAGCACATTATTTAGCTTTTTGCAAGTGTCTGTAACTGTCACGAACTACTAACTTTTTAATGCTGACAATCCTGTCCTGTGAAGTCTGTAACATGATGATTCACTATATCCCATTTCACACATAATATCCTGCCACGGCTTGAATTCGATGTAACGTTTCATCAGGAGGTCACGGGCATCTTCATCCTCTATCTGCTGTATACAGTTTTGCATATTCATAACAAGAGTATCATATTCTTCCTGCGTTTCTCTGATTTCCTCTTCCAGCGTAATAATTTTACAAACAGCGTTTTCAATTTTATTCGGCTCTGGGGAGACAGTTTTCGGCATATCGCTCATGCCTATGCCGTTCATGCCTTCGGCTCTCTGACGCAGAACATAGATTTCATGTATTTTGCGGTTGATACGCTTGCGGAGCTGTTCTGCCTTGTTCCAGTATTCTTTTGCTGTCATTTTCTTTCCCTCCATCAAATCTTCTGAAATTCAGGTGATGTGCCACGGACACACATCATACCAACACGGTCACCATCAGCATTTTCCATAGCAAGGTGATATCTGTCGTCAGTCAGCAGTATATCCGAACCTGTGATTTCCATTGCTGTAATCAGATAGTCGGTATTCACGGCAGCATAGTGCTGTTCTCCCTGTTTTGTGAGGGGCAGTGCATAGCCGACAGAAAACGGAATCTTCTGCCTGCCGTTGGATTTTTTCCATGCCTTAAGCTGTGCGATAGTATAGGGGATTTTGTAAACTGTGCCGTTGGTATCAAAATGATTTGCAATGTTATCATACAGACCGTCAATATCTTTTTCGAGTTCTTCCTTTCTGTCCTCTGGTGCAAAAATCAGACCTTCAGAATGCTTTGATAAGTAAAAAACATAGGGTGTACAGAGAAAGAACCGTCCGTCACGCTCATGTGCCACTGAAAGGGCAGGCTTTGAAAAGAGATACTGGTCATGGCATTTTTTCATGAAACGGCTGACCACTGCATAATTTTTCCTGTCGCTTTTTCTTGCCTGTTCTGCCTGCATATCCCTTTCAAGGTCAATTTTCAGGGCATACAGGGTAGTTGCCACATCATCAGAAAAAAGAATGGATTTCCGGATTAACTTTCCCGTCAGATTGTCTGTTTTAAGGCATTTTTGCCAGTATTCCGCTGCTTTTGTATCTTTCAGCAAAGATATGGCGGTCAGAATTTCAGCATAGATTTCTTGTTTGGTCATAGATACCCTCCTTTTCATTCTTCCAACAGTTCCAGCAGTTTTCTGCCGTCAAGGTCAGAAAGGATTCCAAACCATGATGATTTCAGGAATTTCTCAACATCACGGATTCGTTCCCTTGCAGAAGCTACATCATAATTTTTTCTGATATTTTTCTTGGCAAGGCGGTAATCCAGCAAAGCCCTCTCAACAATTGCCGCTGATAACAATTCATATTGGTGTTCCATGCGAGTCCTCCAATTCTGCCTTAACAGCCTCCATCAATGCTGACTGCTGTCTGTCCTTTTCCTGCAAAGCCTTTAAAATTCGCTCATCAATTGTACCTTTGGTGACAATGTGCTGAATCACGACAGTTTCGGCTTTCTGCCCTTGTCGCCAGAGTCGGGCATTGGTCTGCTGATACAGTTCCAGACTCCATGTCAGCCCGAACCACACCAGACAATTTCCGCCTGATTGCAGATTCAGCCCATGTCCGGCAGAGGCAGGATGTATCAGAGCTACCGGAAGCTGTCCACTGTTCCATTTTCGGATACTGTCGGAGCTGTCCATTGTGCTGAATGGAATATGCAATTTATGAAGCCTGTCCTTGATTCTCTCAAGGTCGTGCTTGAACCAGTAGGCGACAAGAACAGATTTTCCGTTTGCGGCTTCGATGATGTCTTCCAATGCATCAAGCTTTCTTTCATGAATGGGAATAATAGTTTTATCATCTGTATAAATTGTACCGTTTGCCATCTGAGAGAGTTTATTGCTGAGACTTGCGGCATTGGCGGCTGTAATTTCGCCATCTGGAAGTTCAAGAATCAGCTCCTTGCGGAAATCGCTGTATTTCTGTTTTTCATTATCGGAGAGAGATACAGTATATTCGCTCACGACCAGTTCCGGCATTTTGAGGTAATCAGTCGCTTTCATGGAAATTGTAATATCGGAGATTTTCTGATAGATTTCATTTTCGGCAGTTGGCAGAGGTTTATAGGAATACACTATCATGCCATTCCGCTTGTCGGGTTTGAAGTAAGTATTTCTGTATTGTCCGATAAATCTGCCGAGCCGTTTTCCCATATCCAGCAGTCGGAACTCTGCATATAAATCCATCAAGCCATTACTTGAAGGCGTTCCAGTCAGACCTACAATGCGTTTGACTTTCGGTCTAACTTTCATCAGGGCTTTGAACCGTCTGGTCTGATGATTCTTAAAGCTGGAAAGTTCATCAATAATTATCATGTCATAATTAAATCTGATACCGCTTTCTTCAATCATCCATTGAATGTTTTCACGGTTGATAATATAAATATCGGCTTGCTTCCGGAGTGCTGTTAGCCGTTCTTCGGCTGTGCCGACTGCCACGCTGTATGTCAACAAATTCAGATGCTCCCATTTTTCAATTTCTGCTGACCATGTGTCACGGGCGACTCTCAGCGGAGCGATTACAAGCACTTTGCTGATTTCAAAGCTGTCAAATAACAGGTCGTTGATTGCTGTCAGTGTAGTGACGGTCTTTCCAAGACCACAGTCAAGGAATATCGCAGAAACTGGATGATTTTTGATAAACTCAACTGCAAATTTCTGATACTCATGAGGACTGTATTTCATCAATCATCCCTCCAATCTGGCTGACATTGTCCAGAACATAAACCTTAAAGCCTAACTGCCTTAAAAGCCTGTGCCTTGCAAGCTGTAAGGGTCGAGGCTTTTCGCCTGTGGTCTTAACTTCCACAAAGGCAATCTTTCCATTTGGCAGAAGTGCCAGTCTGTCCGGCATTCCGTCAAATCCGGGAGAGGCGAATTTCAAGGCAAGTCCGCCGTGTGCTTTCACGGCTTGACGGAATTTCTGTTCAATTACTTTTTCTCGCAAGTGACGTATTCCTCCCAGCTTTCTTCAAAGGCGATGAGAATTTCATCATCGGCATTGGTGCGTTCCAGATAGCAGCGAATCAGGCGGTGCCAGCCGGTATATTTTCCTCTGCCGTTCTTCGGAAACCTGTCCTTGCTGCTTTTCATGCTTCTGGCAAGTCTGCCTTTAGGTGTGTCATCATTGTGAAGGTGAGTCCTCATCATAAATGTGTAAAAAGTCACGGTATATCCTCCTTTTTTGATTAGGCGTGTCACTCGTGCCACTCTCTGACCAAACTCTTCTATATACTAAAATTTTATATATTTTTCTGCCCTAAAGGGGGTTTTAGTACAGGAGTGACACGACTGACACACTTTAACGATTTTTGCCTATATTATGTGGTTTCTGCAAAATCATCAGTGTCACGGATTTTTAATCCAAGAATATATCTTCCTCCATGTCTTCTGACTTTTTTGTAACCACGTTTTTCAAGTTCAGTGTAAAAGTCACTTGTGCTTCTGGTATACTCACCCGTTCTCAGGCAAAAAGCACGGTATTCCTGATACAGTTCACCTGATTTTGTTTCCAGACCATTTCCGGTTTCACAGCATTCCTCCATAAAGTGAGCCAGCCAGTCATTCGCAGTACGGTATGCTCCAATTGCATCCTGTACACACTGCGGAGTATCAATGCGGAAATCGGCATTGATAATTTTCTCCGCACCCTCAATCAGCCATTTGATGATATACTCTCCGGCATTTTCCACGAGATAATCGGCATAATTCTTGATGTCCTTTTTCGGCTTAATTTTGGCATTAAACGGAATCACAATCAGTCTGCGCCAGATACCATCATCAGTCGCACCGATTTTCGGCAGGTGATTGGTGTACAAAAGAAGGGTATGTGTCGGTGTAAAATTGAAAGGGTCTTTGTATTTTTTCTCAGCCTCGATTTCATCGGTGGAACAGAGCTGTTTCACGATGCTGGTATTGAGTCTCATGCCTTCTTCCAATTCAGCAGCAATCAGGATTCTTTTTCCCTTCGCTTCGGCTAATTCCGGCTTGACATTTCGCTTACAGCCTACGGTCAGGGCATCGGCGGAGATAACGCCGCCGTATCTGCCGAGCGACTTTAATACCGCATTGCCGAACGTGGACTTTCCGTTTCCGCCTTCGCCGTACAAAATCAAAAGTGCCTCAATAAAGACTTTTCCAAGAATGCTGAGTCCCATCATTCGCTGAACGTATTCAATCAGTTCAGCATCTTTGCAGAAAAATTCATCAAGGGCATCAAGCCACAGGTCTTTTCCTTTATCAGATGGGTCAAAAGCCGTTACTTTTGTGATTTTATTGGCAGGGTCATGATTGAGTTCTCCCAGCAACCCAAGTCTGACATCAAAAGTCGCAGAGGGCGTATTCAGCAGATAGGGGTCGCTGTCGAGTTCCGTCACGGGGCAGTCAATCATCGGCTTGAGTGCCTGCATTGCAGACAGGATGTATTTCATATCCCTGCGTTTCATAACAAATGCAAGATATGTCCTTTTATTGAGGAAAATCTGATACAGCTTCGCCTGTTCCTCATCGAGACTGTTTGCAAACTTTTTCCCGCCCGATACAATTTCACTTTCGGTCAGACCTGTATTGACAAGTGCCTGCAAAGCATCAGCGTACTGCTGTTCCGCATCGGCAAGCTGCAAGTCCAGAAACTCAATGACCGCACCGACTGCTTTTTGTCTGGATTCCTCCCAGAATGTGCCGTTATATCGGAGAATATCCGTAGCAGAGGTGTGCATCAGTTCATCGCCGTATTCCCTTGCAATGACACGAGCCTGACCGATGTCGGAATAGTCATCCGGCTTGAGCGTCTGGTGCATTTCTTCGTATTCATCGGGCGGAACATAGCCTTTTTGCGACTGTACCTTTTTCGCAAAACGGCAGGCACTGTTCCAGATAGAGGACAATTCGTCATCGCTCAGAGGCGGGTCACATTTGGAGGCTTCACGCATAAAAACCTCATAGGCTTTGTCGGTCGCACCAAAACGCTTGACTGCACGTCCGGCAAATCGTGATAAAGTATTATTACGCTGTCCCTGCGGAATTGCCTGAACACTATCCTGCATGAAAAATAAATAATCCTCGATTGTCATATCGCCTTCATGCCAGAGAACTTCATCTGCCTGACAGCCGAAATAAAAACGTGCGGCATCGAGAGCCTTGCTGTCAAAAAACGAAAATTCCTTGTAAATCCGCTGTTTCAGTTCCGCACAGGCATCTGCACTGGTGCAGACACCTGTCGGAAAGAACATATGAAAACGTGGTCTTGCGGATTTTTTGCCTTTCGGCTTCATGTTATGACGACTGCTGACAATGACAAAATTCACACCGGACAGCTCATCTTCCAGCATCTGCGGAGTAATCCAGTCATCTGGCTTGTCGCTGTGGTCGTTATCGCATTCCACGGAAACTACATCAGAAGTGATAAAGTTATCATTGGAACGGCGGCTGTTCTTATATTTCGCACATACATGGTCAAAGCCGACAGCCTTCTTCATGTCATCAGCAGAAGCAATCACCGTTTCAAACGGATACACTGTATTCTTGGGATTTCCGGTGCAGTCGGCAGTATATAAAGTAAATTTCATACATTCTCCTCCAGAACAATTTCTCTTTCACGGATTTCGCCGTTTTTCAGGTCACGGAGCGCACCTTTCCAGTACGACTGAATGAATATCTTTTTCCCGTTTGCATATTTGCGCCAATGCCCCATCACATACCAGACAAGTGCATGACGCTGGAAATTACTCCCGCCGTGAATGCGACTTTTCATTTCTTCGGCATTGATGATATGTTTTTTGATGTAGCGGAGCGGTCTTTTTCTGCCTTTTCCGGACGCTTTTTTCTTTGCC
>DGHF01000165.1 GCA_002392545.1 Ruminococcus sp. UBA3855 | reverse complement strand
GCGGAACTGATACCGCTGTTAGTATCCGTCATGATTGCCGTTTTCATGAAGTAAATTCCTCCCAATAATTTTGATTTGTTAAATTCATTATAACATAATTCATACCAAACTGTCAAGTAAAAAATACAGCTCCCCTGCATTACGCAAAGGAGCTGTCAAATTTAGTCAATACTGCGGATTTGTTCGGAGAGGGATTCTTTCTGCATATTTTTCAGCGGAATGAAAGAAGCTATCAAAGCCACCGCAAAAGCCACCAGCGCACAAATCCAAATTCGAGGTAATGGGGCGGTATAGCTGATTTTTCCGACACCTTGATAAAAATCTTCTGCTCCAATCAATTCCACAAAATGTTCCGTCAGGAAAATCACAGCAAAACTCAATAATGATGCTGTCACTCCTGAAATCAAGGCATATTGAACGCATTCAATCGCCGTCATGCCGTATAACTGCCCCTCTGTCATGCCGATGCATTGCAGTGAAGCCAATTCAGATTTGCGGTTCAAAATTCCAGTTGAAAGAATATTGACCATATTCACAATGGCAATTAAAGCAATCATGACATTCAGGAACATGACACCAATTTCAATGGCGGAAGTCATGGTACGAAGTTTCTTTCTCTGCAAATAGAAATTTTGGTATTCATCCATTTCAATATCAGGGTTATTTTCCACCCATGCCATCAATGCAGGGTAGTCCTTATCATCCACAATGTCACAGCTGTAAGTTGCATAAACTTCAGAATTTCCGTATAATTCGCTGTCATGCTCCTGATAATAGTCAATTGTCTGTATCAATTGATAACCAAAACCGCCGTACCATCCTTGATTTTCAGGAAATTGATAGCGATAAGCAATGGGGAACTCTCGAATTTTGTCTTCTTGTTCGATTTCTTCCATGCTCATGCCTTTTTTCTTTTTTTCCTCAATTTCCCGAAAACCATTATTGATGACAACCTGAACTGCATTATTTTTTTCAACGGGAAGATAATTTTCAGAAACATCACCATAATTTACCAATAAATAGCCGTTGGCTTTTGTGAGTTCGTCATAAGTGACAGGGGCATCAGGAAATTGAATATGATATTCTGCTTCATTGACATAAGACACGGAAGACCATTTTTTAGTATCATCTGGATGTACAAATTTTCTCCCTTGTGTAATGTCATAAGCTACATTTTTGAAATATCCGACATTTTCCAGCTCCTCCCCAATGGAAATGACTTCATCAGGGGAAATCCGGCTTATATCATCACTTCCCCTTTCGGGTTTGACTGCCTCAAACATAAAGTCACAGACAAAACCGTCATAAACTGCCTGAATTGATTTATCCATCAATGTTTCAAATTTCTCCATGACAATATTAAAGCAGGAAAATAATAATATGGATAATGTCAATGAAACAGTCGTAATAATAAACCGTTTCGGCTGACGGCGATTATTTCGGGAAGCCATTTTTCCCATCCATCCGAACAGTAAGCCAAAAATGGAATGTCTGCGGACTTTTTTCACGGTGTTACTGCGGTTGCTGATTGCCTGAATGGGGGTCATTTTAATAATTCTCATGCCTGTACCGTATGCCGACAACAGCACCCATACAAGCCCTGTGATGGCTGATGCTACCAGTAACAAGGTGTTCACATGGAATTGCATTAAATTTGCATTATCCGCGCCCAGATAGACTTCTGCTACTCCGCTTGACAGGATAGCCTGATATACTCCATATCCTAAGCCGACACCGCACAGCACCCCCAACGGAATGCCGATTGCACTCAACAGCAAGCCCTCAAATGTGATGATATTCACAATCTGTTTCGGGGTTGCACCAATTGACTGCAATACTCCGAACTGTCGTTCACGCTCTTTCGAGGAGACTTCAAAAGCCGTGTCAATCATCAGTCTGAGCATGACGGCAATCAGGCATATTAACACATAGAACATGGCGAAATACTGTGCCATTCTTGCACGAGCATTCAAATCAATCAAGTCTTGATTGGTCAAGTTCTGATTCCAGTCGAAAAATTCATTCCCTACCGTTTCAATTCCGTGTGCAAGAAAATATTCTCTTGTGTCGCCGATATAGTCTTTCATGAAAAGTTCGATACTACAAGTATAATCTTTTTCGGTGACGAGTTTCACGCTTTCAGCCTCTGGAAATTGAGTTTCCATTTCCTGCGCCTGCTGTAACGTCAAGTGCATGATTTTATAGTGATAGGGTGCATTATGATAGGCAATGTCACGAATACAGCCCATCGCCGTGGAAAATGCTGTGAAAAGGCTTGTCATTAAGGCAATCGCTACTATAATACTGCAAACTGTTAAAATAGAATGTCGCTTTTGTGTTATTATGTACCGCTTTGCAAGCAGTCTTTCGAACATGATTTACACCCCCTGCCCTGTCAATTGGTCATCAACAATATGACCGTCTGAAATGGTGAGGATTCTGTCACACTGCAAAGCAATATTTTCGTCATGGGTAATAATAATCATGGTCTGATTCATTTCCTGATTCGACTTTCTAAGGAGCTGTAAAATTTCCATGCTGTTTTTGCTGTCGAGGTTTCCAGTGGGTTCGTCGCCAAGCAACACATCCGGAGAGGTGAACAATGCCCTTCCGATGGATACCCTCTGTTGCTGACCGCCTGAAAGCTGTGAGGGGAGGTGATGCCGTCTTTCTTTCAGTCCCAATAAATCAAGCATATTTTCCAGCCGTTCCTTATCTGGTTTGCGTCCGTCCATGATGAGGGGAAGAGTAATATTTTCCTCTGCGGACAATACCGGAATTAAGTTATAGAATTGATATATCAGCCCCACCTGTCGCCGTCTGAAAATGGCAAGATTTTTTTGATTCTGTGCAAAAACATCCTGACCGTCAAGCCATACTTTTCCGCTTGTGGGGCGGTCAACTCCGCCTAAAATATGTAACAATGTCGATTTTCCCGAACCAGATGCACCAATTACCGCCATCATCTGCCCTTTTGGCACGGTGAAAGATACATCATCCAGAGCCTTGACTTCATTTTCACCTTTTCCGTAGGTTTTGCATAAATTTTCTACTTTCAAGAGTTCCATACTGAACACCGTCCTTTTTCTTCACTGCTATTATTATAACATATCAGAATAACAATTTCATTTCTTTTGTCTTACAATTTTGTAAGATTCTGAAATTTTCAGTTGCAGAGGTGCGGAAAATATGCTATAATTGCATTAAACCATACAAAAGGAGGAATTTTCATGCCTGAAATTCTATTGATTGAAGATGATAAGACTTTAGCGAAAAATTTAGTCCGCTATCTGCAAACAGAGGGCTATACCGTCCACACGGCGGACGGACAGAAAAAGGGCTTGCAACTGTTCGGAACGTATCATCCGGACTGTGTATTATTAGATGTGTCACTGTCTGACGGAAACGGCTTTTCGGTCTGTTCGGCAATCCGGCAAAGTTCAGACGTGCCTGTCATTTTCCTGACGGCATCCGCTGACGAGAATTGTACCGTTGCAGGTTTTGAAATGGGCGCAGATGATTACATCAGCAAGCCATTCCGACCACGAGAGTTAATCGCACGAATTCAAAACGTCTTGCGCCGTCATACCTCTGCGACAAAATTATTACGCTGTCAGAATGTCATCATTGACCCGTCAAGAGGGGTTGTGCTAAAAAATGAAAATGAAATTTTCCTGTCTGCGCTGGAATATCGGCTGTTATTGATATTTTTTACCAATGTCGGGAAACTCCTCACGAGAGAACAATTGGCTGATGAACTGTGGACTTTTTCGGGAGAGTTTGTGGGGGATAATACTCTCAATGTCTACATGAAACGACTCCGTGACAAAATCGAGGATGACCCACAAAACCCATCTATTTTAAAAACTGTCCGTGGTATGGGTTATAAGGCGGTGCAGTCATGAATCAAAAACAAATGATTCTGGAATCAATTCCGACCATGATTGGTTTGGGATTTTGCATTTATTTTAACTGGATATGTGCATTGATATTATTGATAGTCTGCGTGTTGGTTTTCACGGTGCAGGCATATTTTCAAAACGTCCGCAAAAAAGAAATTTTGTCCCTCTGCGATAAGATTGACGAAATCCTGAACGGCTCAGAACATACTGATTTTGATGAGTTTCAGGAAAGTGAAATCAGTATCCTTTCCGCTGAAATCCATAAAATGACCATCCGCATCCGTGAACAGAATTCAGCCCTTCAAAAAGAAAAACAGTTCATGAAAGAATCTCTGGAAGATATGTCTCACCAGCTTCGAACTCCCCTCACAACCATGATTGTCATTTTGGGGATGCTCCGTGAACCTGATTTGTCCAAATCTAACCACATAGAGCACATCAAGGAATTGTATTCCCTGCTGTCTCGTATGCAATGGATGCTGGAAACATTGTTACGCATTTCAAGGCTGGATGCTGGGGCGGTGAGTTTCCAGAAACAGGAAATTCCCGTTCGAGAGCTGATAAAATCCGCTGTTGAACCGATTGAAATTTCCCTCGAACTCAAAAACATTGCTATTGTCATTGAAGTTGAAGGCAACCCCATTCTTCATGGCGATATGATGTATTTGACAGAAGCCCTCCTGAACATCCTCAAAAACTGCATGGAGCACACCCCTTCCGGCGGTACAATCAAAGTTCAGGTGCAGGAAAATCCTCTATATACCGGAATCATCATCACGGACACCGGAAACGGCATTTCTCAGCAGGATTTACCCCATCTTTTTGAAAGATTCTACCGAGGAGAGGAATTTTCAAGGAAAGGTTTCGGCTTGGGGCTTGCCTTTGCACAGAAAATTATTACCTCTCAGCATGGGAGCATTCAGGTGAAAAATGCCGTCCCTCATGGGGCATTATTCGACATCCGCATTTACAAGACCGAAAGCATTTGAATGTATTGTCAAACTTAAACAAATCCGTTATCGAAAATGTTAAAAACCTTTTACGGAAAAATATTGAAAAAAGTATTGACAAACCCTTGAAAGTGTGCTATAATAATAAAGCAGTCGGGAAAACGACAGCAAAACAAATGAAGATGGAAAATGCGAGTGTGCTGGAATTGGCAGACAGGCTAGCTTGAGGTGCTAGTGTTGGAAACGACGTGTGGGTTCAAGTCCCGTCACTCGCACCATTTTCCCCTTCTACATATTTTTGCGGGTGGACAGATGGCTGAGCTGGTCTAAGGCGCACGACTGGAAATCGTGTTTACGTTAATAGCGTAACGAGGGTTCGAATCCCTCTCTGTCCGCCAAATAAAGCCGTTTCCGGATTTTTCCGGAGACGGCTTGTTTGTATTTTTTCTGCAATTCCGCCAAAAGTACGACAATTTGCACAAAAACACCATTTGAATTTTGTATACTTTAATTTAAAATGCCATGATTGGAATTTTTATATTGCAATTTTTAAAATCAATCATCCTTGTCAAACCATGACATGTAAAGTACCATCCCATTAACGACACCCAAAAGCCAATATACGAAAATTTTCATTAAAGCTCAATCCCCTCAATTTTAGCCCTATCGTACAAAAGCACGCTATAAGTTCCCATAATGTTAAGTTGGGTTCTCAAAAGCGGAATTGGTGTTTTAGGAGTGTAATCCAGTTCTCCGACTTCATAATCTGACAACATACGGCTTAATTTTTCATATCGTTCATGTACCTGCCAATATTCAGCCCTGAATCTGTCCTTGTAATCATCACTCTGCATGAGTTCGATAGTGTCTTTCAATTCCATAAAAATCAATCCTCATTCAATCAACAATTTCCAGTCTTCAGCGAGCATATCTGTCTGACTTGCAAGCCAGCCTACAACAATGGTATTTTGTGCTGTCTTCATGCAGATACTGTCAACACAAGATGACATATCTACGCTGTATGGGAAATTCTTGTCATAGATACAGCGATTCAGGTCAGACCCCTTTGCAAGAAAGAGAAACATATTCTTTCCGTTCCAACCTCTTCTTGCTACTTTGTACCCCTTTTTCAAGGCTTCAATTGCTTTTCCGAAATCCATAATATCAATCCTTTCGCACGACAAAATTTTCCCACTTTTTGTAGCAATCAACATACATTTCGTTTTTATCGCCGTCATAGGTGACTTCATAGTACATCCCATCCGGCAGATTGGTTGATAATAACGCTTTCCAGTTTTGGAGCGTTTTACAGAACCAGACGACATACACATTGTCAATGCTGAAATAAATGCCATCCGTTTTGTCAAGGTGTAAATTCACATAATCTCTGACAGCCTCTTTACCGAGCTGAATAAAATCAATATCTTTCATACTTTCAGCACCCACCCCACAAAGAAATAATCCTCACCAATGAGCGGATAAGCCGACTTGTTATCATGCAGAATCTTGTCAACGCTAGTCTGAAACATTTCTGCAATTGATTTCAGGGTATCACCCTTTCGAATTTTGTAAAGTTTCATAAAAGCACCTCTCAATCTTCGTAAACTGTTCCAGAATATTGTTTTCCGTCAATAATCACCTGAATGTCAATCCCCTTCAATTCGGGACTTTCAACATCATCTTCCACAATTTCAACAGTTTTCGGAAACCCATTCAGCCCAGCACCCT
>DGHF01000175.1 GCA_002392545.1 Ruminococcus sp. UBA3855 | reverse complement strand
CCAATAATAATATCAATCTTTCCTTTTTTGAGGTCTTCAAGGATTTTCTTTTGTTCCTTTGCGGAACGGAAACGAGAGAGCATTTCAATTTTGACAGGCATCTGGTCAAAACGCTGTAAAGCGGTCTTGTAATGCTGTAGGGCTAATACCGTAGTAGGAGCGAGAATGGCACATTGTCTGTCAGACAGCACACATTTCATTGCAGCACGGAGAGCGACTTCTGTTTTACCAAAACCAACATCACCACATAACAATCTATCCATAGGACGAGGGCGCATCATATCGCTTTTGATTTCGTCAATACTCTGTAACTGGTCGTCTGTTTCGGCATAGGGGAAACGGTTTTCGAAATCTCTTTGAATTTCGTTATCAGGGTGGAAAGCATAGCCCTCACTTTTTTCACGTTTGGCATAAAGTTTCATAAGTTCTTCCGCCATATCCTGAACGGCTTTTCTGACATTTTTACAAGTCTTCTGCCATTGAGGAGAGGAGAGTTTATTCAGTTTGACCGTTCCTTCGTCAGAACTGCCGATATATCGGGAAACCATGTCAAGCTGAGTGACAGGGACATATAATTTTTCTGTGCCTGCGTACTGGATGGTAATGTAATCTTTGGCAAGACCTTCCATTTCCAGTTTATGAATACCCAAAAACCGCCCCACTCCGTGCATGGTATGGACAACTAAATCACCAACGTGCAAATCAGAAAGCTGTTGAATTTCCATTCCTTGCTTGTGACGGGATTTGCGTTTTCGGGAGCTGTGCATTCTGGTTTGAACGATGAGAGCGGTTTTATTATCGGGGTAGGAAAACCCTGCACTGATAGTCCGAGCCGTGACTAATACCGCACCAGTCGGGCATAAAGTATCTTCTTCAGCGATGGCACAACGAATTCCGCTTTCCTGCAAATCCTTGACAAGAATCGGCAATGTTTTGGCACTTCCGACAGCAAGCACAATTCTGTAATGGTCATGGATGTATTCTTTCAAATCCTCCAGTAATTGACGGATTTCACCACCCCAAGTGGCATTCTGCAAGCATTCCATACTGATAATTTTCTGGAATGGGATTCTTTCACCGCCTTGTAAAAACTGACTGACATAAACACATTCCCTTTTTTCAAGAAGTGCCTGCAATGCCGGATAATCCAGCACATTCATTCCCAAACCTTTGCACAAAGTTCCGTCTTCGTACAAAATAATAGTATCTTCCCGAATTTGCGTCGTAATAGCCTGTGCCTGTCGGTGAATGTCGGATTGTTCAGAGAGGATGACAAGCCCCTGCAAATAATCCGTGATGTAGGTATCAGGGTAAAGCAATGAATAATACTTGTCAATGTTCATCAAAGAAAGACCGGCTTCCATGCGGTCAATGTCGTGATTCAATTTTTCACGAATTTCATTGACTTTTTTTCCTCTGACCTTTGCGGAAAATTTGCGGATTTTCTCAATCAAGTCTTCCGGTTGGTAGAGAATTTCGGATGCAGGGGAAACAGTAAATTCCTGAATGGCTTCCGTCCGTCTTTGTGTCTCAATGTCGAAATAGTGAATCGTGTCGATTTCGTCGCCCCATAATTCCAGTCTGACCGGAAAATCCATTTGCACAGGGAAAATATCAGCAATCGCCCCACGAATGGCGAACTGTCCCTTTCCTTCAACGTTTTCACAGCGGACATAGCCGGAATGAATGAGTTTTTCGGTGAAATCTTTGAGGTCGATTTCCTGCCCCTGTTGGATGGTGAAATAATGGCTTTTGAGGATTTCGGGCGGAATGGTAGGCTGTGACACTGCTTCGACAGAAGTCGTCACAATTCTGACAGAATTTTCCAGAATACAGGATAGAACATGCAAACGCTCATGTTCATATTCTGCGGAACGGCTTTCCGCTGAGGTGTATAATAATTCTTTTGTGGGGTAATACATGGCAGTATTTTCGCCGGACATGGCGTTAATATCTGTACATAATTTGATAGCCTCTGATTCTGTGCCTGTCACAAAGAGGACAGCAGGGATATTTTCAGTAGAGATTGTCAAGGCTAATTGTGCCTTATGTATGGACGAAAGCCCTGTGATACAGACAGGAAATTCCTTTTCATGTATGGAACGGATAAGCCGTTGGTAATCGGGTAATTCCTTAAAAGTTTGTGCAAAAAAATCCATGATGTTCCTCCTTTTCAGTGGTGATTATTAAATTTCCGTTATCATGCATTATACAAATTCATTGCCTTGTCAGTTTCGCCGTTGACCATCAGTTTCAGGCATTCACAGGCATGTTCACAGGAAATCTTCATTTTTTCGAGTTCCTCCGGCTTGAATTTACTCAAAACCCAATCAGCCAAATTCATACTTTTATGAGGTTTTGCGCCGACTCCGAGTTTAATTCTTGCGAAATCCTCCGAACCAGTCAGTTCGATAATGCTTTTAATGCCGTTATGACCTCCGGCACTGCCTTTTCTGCGGATACGCAGTTTCCCCACATCAAGGGAAATATCGTCAAAAATCACAATCACATGGTCAATGTCGATTTTATAAAACTGCATTGCCTGAACGACGGCTTCACCGCTGTTATTCATATAGGTAGAGGGTTTGAGCAAAAGACAGCGTTTTCCGCTTAATGTCACATCTCCCACATAGCCTTTGAATTTCATTCGATTGACTTCAATGTGTTCTTGTTCAGCAAGAGTATCAATCGCCATAAATCCGGCATTATGTCTGGTATTTTCATAAGTCATGCCGACATTTCCAAGTCCGACAATGAGAAATTCCGGCTTTCCTCTGCCTGTTGTGTTTTCCTGTTCTAATTTTGCAAAAATATCCATAATTCCCATAAAAATTTCTCCTTTTCATACATACAGCAATTTCAGACGGTATACAGGGATGTACACCGTCTTTTTCCATTTTTTTCGATTCTCTACTATTATAACATGCAAATCCTAAAAATGCAAGGGGAAAAAAGTCATATTTTGCGAATTTCGAAAAAATACTTGTCAAGCCCTGAAAAATCTGGTATAATATAATAGTATTGACTGGAGGTGAGAAAGTCATGAGTACAGACCCGTACGGGCGAGCGGATACATTATATATATTAAAGTCCGGACGGTGTACCGCATACCGCCCGAACTAATTAGAAAGGCGGTTAAAATATGATTCGTTTTTTTACCACACAGGAAAATGTTGTTCGTGAGGTGACACAGCCTTCCGCAGGGTGCTGGATTTCGGTTGTTGACCCCACAGCACAGGAGGTACAGCATCTGATTGAAAACTATGGACTTGACAGCGGTTTTGTCCGTTCGTCTCTTGACGAGGAAGAATCTTCACGTATTGAGCGTGAGGACGAACAGACTTTGATTATCGTTGACACGGCGGTATCGGAAATTCAGACCGAAGAAACCATTTTGTTTTTCACTGTTCCATTGGGAATTATCATTACGAAGGATTATGTTTTCACGATTTCCCTCAGAGACAACAGAGTTTTGCACGATATGGCGGAGGGAGTTGTCAAGGGCATTCAGACCAGAATGAAAACTCGTTTCGTGATGCAGTTGTTGTTAAGGATTACTTCCATCTATTTGCAGGACTTGAAACAAATCGATAAAACCAGCTATGTCATGGAGCAGAAACTCAGCGGAGCAATGAAAAATCAAGAATTGATTCAGATGCTGGAGCTGGAAAAATCCCTTGTTTACTTCTCTACATCCCTGAAAGCCAATGAAGTAACAATTGAAAAATTACTTCGTGGGCGCACGATTAAATTATATGACGAAGACCAAGATTTATTGGAAGATGTGTTAATTGAAGTCCGTCAGGCGATTGAAATGAGTAACATTTATTCCGGCATCATTTCCAGCATGGTGGAAGCGTTTGGTTCAGTAATTTCGAATAACTTAAACTTTGTTATGTGGCGATTAACTGTAGTGACAATTATTATGTCAATCCCGACGATGATATTCAGTTTCTACGGCATGAACACCCCTGATTTACCGTATCCAACAACATGGTTTGCAATTCTGGTGTCTGTCGTGCCGACTGCCATTGTGGCATGGGTGATGCTGAAAAACAGTAAGTATAAATAATAATGTGCATTATTTTGCACGTTTACAAAAAAAATCAGAAATGGGAACTTTTTTGTATTGACAGAAACCCATTTTTCCGATACAATGAAATTGATATGTTAAAGCCCCTATCCTAACTAAGGAGGTTATTTCCATGAAAAAAATGACAAAAATTCTGACTGCCGTTTTGACCGCAGGAATGACAGCATTGACCGCTATTCCTTTTAATGTATATGCAGTGGAGAAAAACAGCAGTATTGTGTTATTGGGTGATGGAGTTTTCACAGGTGCGGAGCTTCCCGAAGGTGAGCGTTCTTGTGCGGAAATTCTCGATTCCATGACGGATGCAGAAATCCATAATTTTGCTTCTGACAGTGCCACGACTGCGGATGTATTGGCTCAGTTGGACGATTCCGCCGTGCAAAGTGCCCTTTCCGGTGCGGACGTGATTATTGTATCTGCCGGAATGCATGATATTTTCGACCCTTACATTGAAACCGCCAAGGAGCAGCTTGCAAAATTTGAATCAGATTATAATTGGCATTTGGAGAACATCACGGAATTATTTTATATGCGCCCTGAAGACCTCGGCATAGATTCTGACATGGTGGATGCATTGGCAACTGAATATACCAACCCTCTCGCCAGGGCTGCCCGTCAAAATAGGAATTCCGCTGCTGAAAATCTGGAAAATATTGGTCAGAAATTATCTGCCTATCCGAATGCCAAAGTGATTTATGTCAATTGTTTCAATATTATGGACACGCTCGGCAATATCTCTGAACTTTCCGCAAAACGTCAGGATTCTTACAACGTTGTGAAAAGACCTGTCAGCTCCTGTCTCAATTCCGACAAAGTGAATGTCAATGGTGCAATCCGGAATAATGCGACCAATTACGGCTCAATCATCATTGATACTTTTTCCGGCTTTGAGGGGATGGCTTATGAATATTCGTGTCTTCCGATACTGACCCCCAATCTGAGCAGTGCCGGACATGAATGGATTGCACTGGAAATTCTTTCCGCAATCGGGGAAGATGAAAATTCCAAGGTCTCCGAAACTCTTAAAGTCGGCGATGCCAATTGTGACGGAAATATTGATGCCGCTGATGCTGCAAAACTCCTTGTACATTCTGCAAATAATGGCGGTGGCGGAGTTGGCTATTTCGGAAGTTATGCCCAGAAAATCGGCAATATAACAGCAATCGGGAAAACATCCTCCGAGGGAGACACAGATATTATTGATGCAACAGATGCCGCCTTGATTCTCCAATATGCCGCTTTGCAGGGAAGCGGTCAAAATGCCGATTTTGCCGAACTCGTGAAACAGGCAGGCTAACCAGTCATATTTCTGATGGATTTCTGACACATTCTTTCACATAATTACCTATCAGCCTTTAATCTTGTTTTTGAATGATTATCATAAAATCATCACAAAACAGAGTATAATAATAATTGTAAACAGAAAAGAACATCAGCCGGAAGGTTGATGTAGCATAGAAAGGATGGTATGTGCCATGTTAGAAAATAATAATAATCGTCAGAATCAGAATCCTTATGACAGCGAGCCTCATTACAATAATTTTTATGACCAGACTCCGGATTCTTCCGAAAATTCTTATGAAAGACTGTATTCCAATCATGAGCCGGTGAAAAAGACCGGTGCTGGAAAAATGTTCATGAAAGCAGTCGCAGCAGTTGCCGCACTTGCCATTGTTTCTGTATCATCCGTTGAGATGTACAAGCTCTTTGGACAGAACGATACTAAGGCTATCACAAATAATACTTCCAGTGTTCTCACAGCGGATTCTTCCACAGTGGACAGCACAGCAGACAGCAGTCAGACCGATTCACAGGATACCACTTCCGCAACGTCCGCTGTTTCCACTGCTAGCTGGATTAACATGGCAGCCCCTGAGGGTGCGCTCACCATTCCGCAGATTGTCGAGAAAGCAAAGCCCTCCGCCGTTGGTGTCAGTGCCGTATTTGAATATGAGCCTTCCAACAGCAACAGCAATTTCTGGGGATTTGACTTCTATAATTATTATGGTGGCGGTCAGCAGTCTCAGCAGTTCACCGGAACAGGTACAGGAATTGTCATGAGTGAAGACGGCTATATCATCACCAATGCACATTGTGTTTATGATGATGAGTCTCCTTACAAGGCTGGTAAGGCTGTCAGCGTTACTGTTGTGATGGGTGACGACAATGAAACCGAATATGATGCACAGATTGTCGGCTATGACCTTCAGACAGACCTTGCAGTCCTGAAAATTGATGCAACTGGTCTGACTCCGGCAGAGTTCGGAAGCAGTGATGAATTACAGGTTGGTGAATTGGTTGTTGCAATTGGCAACCCCCTCGGATTTGAATTGTTTGGTACAACAACTTGCGGTATCGTTTCCGCCCTGAATCGTGAAGTTACCATCAACGACAAGGAAATGACCCTCATTCAGACGGACGCCGCTATCAATTCCGGTAACTCCGGTGGTCCTCTCCTGAATGGCTATGGTCAGGTAATCGGCATTAACTCCGCAAAAATGGGTAGTACCTATGGTTCAGCAAGCGTTGAAGGATTAGGCTTTGCAATTCCGATTTCCGATGCAAAGGACATTATCAATGACCTTATCAACTATGGCTATGTAGCCGGCAGACCTCAGCTTGGTATCACTGGCGTAGACGTAACAGAAGCAGAGGCACAGCGTTTCAACCTTCCGCAGGGTGTTTATGTATACGGCGTTTCTGAAGGGAGTGCAGCTTTTGAAGCGGGCATCCGTCAGGGCGATATTATCACCGCCATTGAAGGAACTACCGTCAGCACCATGGAAGAACTCAACGAAATCAAGAACGGCTACAACGCAGGCGATACTGTAAAAATTACCATCTATCGCAGTGGTGAAAATATTGACCTGAATCTGACTTTACAGGAAGTCAAGCAGAGTGATTGACACCCTTTCAGATGACAATTATGAAAAAACAGCGTTTTTGGTAAAATTGCACAATTCTCAAAAGTAACTTCTCCTGACAATACCTTGGCACAGCCGCCGGAACGGTGATATTCCGGCGGCTATGTCTGTTTGCTTTTTAAAAGCAAAGCAGTACAAAAGCAGGATATTTGCGGGGATTTTTGGCTGTATTAAAACAAAAAAGTGATGATTCTATCATTCGGAATGTTCTGGAAAAACCGTTGTAAATTTTCCCCGAAAAAGAAAAAATCAGCGGAAAATGGTAATAACTGCCGTTAAAATTGTGCGAAACATACAAAAAAGAAAAGAATGTTCATGCAATATTTTTTGAGAAAAAAGAAATCGGGTGTTGACAATTTCAAAATAATATGCTAAAATATGAATATAAAACGTGTGACGCCCCTTTGCAGGACGGTATGCGTTGAGGATTGCAGGGGCTGTACGTAAGGCAGTTTATTTATGGCACTTGTTAAATCAAGACCCTGTTTGAAATCCTGACACGAATTTATCTAAAAAAGAAGAGAGAGGTAATCGAACAATGAAGAAGTCATTCTTGAAAAGAGTAACGGCGGCTGTCATTGCCTTGCCGGTTGCTCTGTCCCAAACCGTTCTGTTTGCTTCATTTGCCGAAGAAAGCAACGCAGTTGAGGCTATTAACATTGATAGCTTTTTGACAGTTCCGGCTGGTCAGGCACTGTATGAGGCTGATAGTCAGGAGTACAAGGCTTTAGGTGCACAGCAGGCAAAGGACGGCGGTGCAGATTACAGATATTTCATTCAGGAATCTGTTTGGAATGCTAGGGTTGCTAATGCCGTATCCAGCTATAGCGGTGAGACATTTACGATTGATGCGACCAGCTTTGCACAGTATATCACTGGTGAAAACTGGTTCTCCACAATGATTAGGAATGCAGTTGCAGACCCCAGCAATCAGGCATATGTAAATGTTTATTCTGACAGTATTGATGTTGTTGCAGATGTAAACTATTCTTATGAAAAGTTTGCAAAGGATATTTTGAATCGCTCCATTCCTTCTGAATACAAGGATGTTGATTTTGCATTTGAAAGCACTGGCGTTGTTGATGCAAAGGTAACTATTTCCGGCGATACTACTGCTTTGGGCGGTGGTGCTGGCAAGGCTGCAAGAACAATTCCCTACACTGTAGAAATTGAATGGGATGGTCAGAAGCTGACATCTGGTCAGGCTATCTATGAAAAGACTATTTCAGTAATCAATGCCATCAGACAGGATACTAAGGCTTCTGTTACCAAGACATTCGCTCCCTATGAACAGCAGAGAGATGATGCTCAGACCCAGTTGAATGAAAAGCAGGCTGAAAAGGATGCTGCACAGGCTGAATTGGATGCTGCTGTAAAGGCTCTGGAAGATGCAGAAGCAGCAAATAGACCTACTGGATATATCAATAACAGAAAGGCAACTGTTGCAAGCCGTCAGGCAGATTTGGATGAGGCACAGGCACAGCTCGACGCAGCACAGGCTGAATTGGATGCTGCTGCACAGAGACTGGAACACGCTCACAAGATGGTTGATACTAAGATTGACGAAATTTTCGATAACTATGTTGAAAGAGTCAATAACCAGAAGGAGAAGTATGACAATCTTCTTTCCAGAGAAGTTGACACCACTTTCAATGGCGAAGATGTAGATGCAGTTCTGGCAAAGCTGGATACTGTTGTTCAGAACAACTTCAAGAATAAGAAAGTGAACAATGTTTTCCCTGCTTCTTTGAGTGAAATTCAGGGTAAGACCTATTATGGTACAATCACAAAGATTTTCAACAATGCTCTGTCACAGATTAACAGCCAGACTGCTGAAAAGTCTACAAGTGGTACTACATACAGCATCAGCCTGACAATGGATGAAATCATCAATAAGGCTGCTGAAATTTATGATGTAACTGCTTATGGCAAGCATGTTTCTGGTCAGGAATCCGGTGAGGGCTATGCTTATGGCTATCTCACTGATGATGAAAGTGATGCAGACCTTGCAAAGATTGAAGCTCTCATCAATGAGAAACTTGCTTCCGAAGGTCTGGAGCTGAAACCCGGTAGCTTGTACACTGTAAAGGCTGTTGAAGCTGACGGCAACGGCGGTATTCAGAGCGGTGCTGGTACACTGGATATTTACAGAATCATCCGTTTCGAGACCATTGAACCGGAAGAAACCACAACAGAAACAACTGCTGTTACTGTTGATACTGATGTAACTACTGATACTGTCGCATCTACTGAGGAAACAGAATTTACTGGTACAACTTCCTCTACAGAGGCTACACAGTCTACTGATGCAACAGAAACAACTGCTTCTACTGATGCAACAGAAACAGCTGCTTCCACTGATGCAACAGAAACAACTGCTTCTACTGATGCAACAGAAACAGCTGCTTCTACTGATGCAACAGAAAC
>DGHF01000236.1 GCA_002392545.1 Ruminococcus sp. UBA3855 | reverse complement strand
TGGCTGAAATTTATGGAACGATTGGAGAACGGAATTTTGTCTTCCTGAAAAAATTAGCCACATTGTCACCAGATACAAGAATTTATTCGAATTTGTCGCCTACCATGATGAACTATGAAAGAGACTGTCAGATTGATGTAACGATTGGCAATGATGCCGGATATTATCACAAAGATTTACCAAAAGTCGGATTTAACGAAGAGGAACAGCCTTTCGGGTATCGTGGTGTACAATTATTATTTGAAAAGCTTGATAATGCTTTGAAAGGGGTGAACGCATGAAAAAATTATTGAAATATCTGTCACCGTTTGCGCCGGATGATTCCGGAGCGTGTTCTGTATTTTATGAATTGGGCGGAATTACGGTCATTTGTGATGCAGGCGGTTGTACTGGTAATGTATGCGGATTTGATGAACCTCGTTGGCATGAAAAAAAATCGGCTCTGTTTAGTGCTGGCTTGCGTGATATGGATGCAATTCTCGGCAGAGATGATATGCTTGTCAAGAAGTTGGCGAAAGTCTGTACACAGATTCCGGCAGAGTTTACCGCCATTATTGGAACTCCTGTTCCGGCAGTCATCGGGACGGACTTCAAAGCATTGGAACGCATGAGCGAAAAAGCAACAAATCTCCCCTGTATCGCCGTTGAAACGACCGGAACAAATTATTACGACAAAGGCGAAGAAAAAGCCTATTATGCATTGTTTGAGAAATTCGCCGTTGACAAATTTCCCACGAAAAAGGGGAAAGTCGGCATTATTGGGGCAACTCCTCTGGATACTGGATTCACTCACGCTAAAGACGTGACAAGAGGCATGAATTTTGAGGAAATTGTCTGTTTCGGGATGGACAGCGGACTTGATGAAATCCGCAAAGTCTCTGAATGTGAATTGATTTATGTGATTAGTCCGGCTGGTATCAAATCCGCAAAGCTATTGGAAGAGCGTTTCGGGATTCCGTATCAAGAAAGTTATATCTGTAATATTCCGTCAGAAATTTTGGGGCAAACAGAAGATTTATGGGGAAAGAATGTATTGATTGTGCATGAACAGTTTGCTGCAAATTACTTGAGAGGTTGGACAGAAGGCGGTAATGTCGATTGTGCGACATGGTTCATGTTTTTGGAAGAATTTGCAAAAGAAAATGATTTCCGTATCAAAAGCGAAGAGGACTTTTTGCAGAAAATTCAGGAGCGTGAATATGATGTCATTGTTGCAGACAATAATTTCAAGCGGTTACTGAAACATTGGGACGGTGAATTTATTCCGTTTCCACATTATGCCGTGAGTGCGGAATTGAGGAATGACAGATGTTGACAGAGAAAATTCGTGTGTTCGGAATTGTGCAGGGTGTCGGATTCCGACCGTTTACGGCAGTCACCGCCGAAAAATTCCACATTAAAGGCACTGTCGCAAATAAAGGCTCATATGTCGAAATTTTCGCACAGGGTAGCCCTGAAAATATCAATGCATTTATGGATACTGTCCGTAACCATCCGCCGGAAAGGGCTATGATTTTGGAAATGGAGCATGATTCCTGTGAACGTGAACCGTTTTCAGCATTTGCCATTATTGAAAGTGAAAAGGAAACAGGGAATATCTTTGTTTCGCCTGACATTGCTACTTGTGAAAAATGCCGTACAGAATTATTTGACCCCCATAACAGGCGATATTTACACCCCTTTATCAATTGCACGCAGTGTGGCCCTCGATTGACAATTTTGGATGCCATGCCCTACGACAGAGAACGTACCAGCATGAAAGAATTTCCCATGTGTCCGGAATGTCGGGCAGAGTATGAAAGCCCCTTGTCAAGGCGATATGATGCACAGCCTGTTTGCTGTAATCAATGTGGTGCAGAGGTGTATTTACTGGACAGCAATTTGAAAGGCAATGAAGCCATTTCAGAAGTGCGCCGTCAGATTATGAACGGAAAAATTATTGCTATTAAGGGAATCGGCGGTTTTCATTTGTGTTGCAATGCTTATGATGATAATGCTGTCAAAAGATTACGCATTCTTAAAAATCGCCCTATGAAACCTTTTGCCGTGATGATGAAAGATTTGCAGACCGTTCAGAGAGAATGCGAATTATCGGAAGGTCAGCAGGAATTGTTGACAGGCTGGCAAAAGCCCATTATGTTACTGAAAAAACGCCTGAAAACGTCCATTCCTGAAAGTATTGCACCTGATAATTTAACAGTTGGTGTCATGTTGCCTTATGCGCCTGTACAGATGTTATTATTTGATGAGCCGGACGGCATTCAAATGACAGACTGCCTTGTCATGACCAGCGGAAATGCAAGAGGTGCGCCCATCTGTCGCAGTGACGAGGATGCACGAAAGGAAATTTCCGGCTTTTGTGACAGCATTTTGTCTCACAATCGAAAAATTCGTATCCGTGCGGATGATTCCGTCACAGACTGGCTTGACGGAAAGCCCTACATGATACGAAGGTCAAGAGGGTTTGCACCATTGCCCATCATGCTCAAACATGCCGGAAACCGTCAGGTTTTGGCGATTGGCGGAGAATTGAAAAATACTTTCTGTATCGCTAAAAATGGCTTATTGTATGCATCCCCCTATGTGGGAGATACCGCAGACATCCGCACCGTCACCGCCCTGAAAGAATCCATTTCCAGAATGTGCGGACTCTTGGAAGCTGAACCGGAAATTATTGTCAGCGATATGCACCCGATGTATCACACTGTTTCCATTGCTGAAGAACTTGCAAGGGAAAAGCATATTCCCCTTGTCAAGATTCAACACCATTATGCACATATTCTTTCCTGTATGGCAGAAAATGGATGCAGTCAAAAAGTCATTGGTGTGAGTCTGGACGGCACAGGTTACGGCACAGATGGTACAATCTGGGGCGGTGAATTTCTCATCAGCGATTATCAGGGCTTTGAACGTGTGGGAAGTATTCAGCCCTTCATGCAGGTGGGTGGAGATATTTCATCCGTGGAGGGGTGGAGAATTGCTGTTTCCTTGTTACGTGAGACGTTGGGAGAAAATGCCTGTCTGCGGTTGGGACTTTGTGACAGTCAGACATACCGCATTCAAAAAATGATGGCAGAAAAACAGCTCAACAGCGTGGTTTCTACCAGTTGCGGACGATTATTTGACGGCATTTCGGCGATTTTGCGAATCCGCCAGAAATCGACTTTTGAGGGCGAATCTGCAACCGCTTTAATGACAATAGCGGAAAAATCCCCTTGTGGCGAAAAAATCAATATTTCAGGCTTTACAGTCAACCCTATCGAAAATAACGGCTTTTTGCGATTGCCTGTTCTTGCATTGGCGCAGGAAATTGCAGAGCGTTATTTATATGACAATTCCGATTATCACCGCCAATATTTAGCATATGCATTTCATGCAGTACTGGCAGAACAAATTTTGAGGACTTGTCAGAAAATCCGTTCACAATCGGGGCTGAATATTTGCGCATTGAGTGGCGGAGTATTTCAGAATCGTTTGCTGACATATCTGTGTAAAGAACGTTTGCAGAATGACGGTTTCAAAGTCCTTCTGCACAGCCTGATACCACCGAATGACGGAGGTATCTGTATTGGGCAGTCTGCATATGCAGTCATGCAAAATAATCAAAACTAATTTAATGGAGGTATTACTATGTGTGTAGGTTTATCAGCTAGAGTGGTAAGAGTAGAGGACGGCACAGCTTTGATTGATGCAAGCGGTGCACAGCGTGAAGTCAGTGCTGGTGTGCTGGAAGACTTAGAACCGGGGGATTTCGTCATGGTTCATGCTGGTGTTGCGATTGCAAAAATTACCGACTCTGACGAAAACGAAACAGATGATTTAATGGAGAATTTGTCATGAATGAGAATATGAAAAAAGCCCGTGACATTATCACGTCTTATCAGGGGAAGCCCTTGCGGATTATGGAAGTCTGCGGTACACATACTCATGAAATTTTCCGGCTTGGGTTGCGGAAATTGTTACCTGAACAAGTTGACTTAATTTCAGGGCCGGGGTGTCCGGTGTGTGTGACAGCAATCGGATTCATTGATGAAGCGTGTTGGCTGGCACTCGAAAAAAAATGCATTATCTGCACATTTGGCGATTTAATCAGAGTACCCGGAACAAAAATGAGCCTTGCAGGTGCGAGGGCGAAGGGTGCAGAGGTGAAACCGGTGTATTCCCCTTTGGATTCGCTTGCAATCGCTGAGGAAAATCCGGACAGACAAGTTGTGTTTTTAGCGGTCGGATTCGAGACAACAACACCATCAGCCTGTATCACCGTAAAAAAGGCAAAGCAAAAAGGATTGACAAATTTTTCCATTCTGACGGCAAATAAAACCATGCCGAATGCATATCAAGCTTTAGTGGGGAGTGCGGATGCCTTCTTATACCCCGGACACGTGAACGCTATCACAGGAAATGCAGTCTGTCAGAAGCTCTGCAATGAGCAGGGCGTTTCTGGGGTGGTAGCCGGATTTACAGCCGGAGAATTATTGACAGCGTTAGCAACTACCATCAGGCTTTTGGAAAAGGGAGAACCATTTTTCCGGAATTGCTACCCTCGTGTCGTTAAGGATGAGGGCAATCTCTCCGCACAAAAATTGATGCAGGAAGTCATGCAACCTTGCGACAGCGAATGGAGAGGTTTGGGAGTGATTCACGATTCCGGTATGAAATTACGTTCGGAATTTGCTGATTTTGATGCAAGAATCAAACACGATATGCCGAACATTGTAGGCAAACCAAATCCGGCTTGTCGTTGTGGGGAAGTCTTGCAAGGAAAATGCAAACCCTCTGACTGCAAAGTGTTCGGAAAAGGCTGTACACCATTGCATCCAATCGGGGCTTGTATGGTATCGGATGAGGGCGCATGTTCCGCTTATTACCAGTATACAGAACATGAATAATATCAAAGGAGTATTTTATAATGAGTGATAAAACAGTTACCCTTGCACATGGTGCAGGCGGTTCACAGACAAATGAATTGATTGAAACCGTATTCAAGGCGCATTTTTCCAACCCTGAATTCACTGCGGATGATGCCGCAGTTTTGCCAGTTGAAAAGGGGAGATTGGCATTTTCCACAGACGGCTTTATTGTGTCGCCTTGGAGATTCAACGGCGGAAATATCGGAAAATTGAGCATTTGCGGAACGGTCAATGACCTTTCCTGCATGGGTGCAAAGCCTTTGTATATGACTTGTGCATTTGTCATTGAAGAGGGCTTTCCCATGGATAATTTAGAGGAAATCGCTTCCGCCATGGAGAAAACTGCGAAAGAAGTCGGAGTTAAAATTGTGGCTGGTGATACCAAAGTAGCCGGAAAAGGTCAGTGTGACGGAGTATTCATCACCACGACAGGAATCGGGCAGATTATGGAAAATGCCCATACTTCCGGTGCATTTGCAAAGGATGGAGATGCAGTTATTGTTTCTGGTGATGTGGGTCGTCATGGATGTACGATTTTATTGGCTCGTGATGATTACGGCATTGAATCCGACGTTGACAGCGATTGTGCGCCTTTGTGGGGTACGGTCGAAAGCCTTTACAGCGTGACAAATGATATTCATGTTATCCGTGATGCAACAAGGGGCGGTGTGGGAACTGTCCTTTATGAAATCGCAGGGCAAAGCAATGTCGGAATCACGTTGAATGCATCTAGTATTCCGGTTGACCCCCGTGTCAAGGGAGTTTGTGGGATGTTGGGGCTTGAACCGTTGTATTTGGCTTGTGAAGGTCGTCTGGTGATTGTCGCACCGCAGGAACACGCTGACAAAATTGTTGAAACGCTCCGCAAAGGTAAATATACCCAAAATGCAACGATTATCGGGCATATCACCTCCGAGCATATCGGACGTGTGGTCATGGAAACCGAAATCGGAACTCAAACCATTTTACCTGCTCCAAAGGGTGAATTGTTGCCGAGAATTTGCTGAAATGTTGGAAAGTTTCAGTTTTATGTGGGGATGGAATGAATTTAAATCAGAGGGGGAAAAATTATTTTCTCTTGAAATTTGTTGTTCATTCTACAGAGATGTATATTTTCAGGTTTCCAAATGCGATGAGGATTATATTGCACAGTGGCGAATCGAACTGACACGACAGGAATATTTTGATGATGTAGTAACTCCAGTAATGAAAGCAGTAGGAAATTCAGAACATCTCCTGTCAAGACAAGAATTTGTTCAACTTCCGCAGTATCAAACAGCCCTCGAAAAAGCGTGTCCTATCAATACCATGATTTTCACTGCACAGCAAAAACAATTGGTTGATGATTTATTAAGCGATTTACCAGATGAAACAATTTATAAGGGCGGCGGTCTTGATGGACATAGCTATGATTTGCAGATATATCAGCCGGAATTGAAAAAATATCGTTCTTGGTGCATTTTGCCGATTGAATGGAATAAGATTGCATTAGTTATTGATATGCTGGTAAGTGTCGCAGATTTGGAATCTCAAAGATATGGCGTTAAACATTAAAACTCTTTTCGAATCTCCCTAAATGGCAATTTATCAGCCCATTTCCTGAAAAATCGTTGACAATCCTGTCGAAATGTGATATAATGGGTATCGATAAGTGAAAAAATCCCATCTGGGGGATGTGAAGGAGTGGTTAATATGCGTTTGGGGAAGTGTTTATTTTTAGTATCCTTGTCTGTTCTGTTGAGTGCTTGCGGAACATCAGCGGAAACGAGTCTGCCGGAGGAACGTGTTGTAGAAATTCTTGACGTTTCAGATTTGGATTCTCAGAAAGCCGAAGAAATTGAGACAACCAAAAATATTTATCAGCGTTCATTTGAAGAGGTTTTCGGGACTGCTGCCTATGAAACAGAAAGCACAGAGCCTTCCGAAACCATGCCGACAGAAACAACAGAAGAAACAACCGAACCAGCTCCCAAAAATTATCGGGGCTGTATTTATGATGCAAACGGTATCAAACTCACTTACACCGACTTGAACGAGGGAGAAAATCCGAAACGGATGTTCAATGATGATTTCAGTGTCTGCTTTTCAAATGTCATTTCTGACGATTCCAAAGGGCTTGACAGTGTGTATGATGAAATCATGAGAGAGGATAACAACACCGACTGCACCACCGGACGTTCTGTGCAGGTGACATATGATGCATTAGTGCAGAGGGCATTGTATTCATATATGTCAGAAATCGGCATGAAGGGTTCAATCGTGGTCATGCGTACAGATGGTTCACTGATGGCGGAGGTATCCTATCCCTCTTATGATGCGAACCGTTACAGCTATGAATATGGCTACCCCTCTACGTTGAGCAATACCGATTCCCCTTTGATGAACAAAGCCGAACAGACCGCTTCCCCCGGTTCTTGTTTCAAGATGATGTCAGAAATCATTGCAGATAAAAATAATATCACCGTCCTTGATGATGAGGGTGAATGGATGGGTATTCACAATTGGGACTGGAATAAAGGCGGTTATCCCAAAGAAAAAAGAACCCTTGCGGATGCGTTCCGGAATTCCAGCAATGTATATTTTGCAAAAGTCTTTGAACAGCTCGGAGAAGAAAAAATTCTGGAGGAGCTGTCAGAAATGTTCAATTTTGTGAATGATAAATTGATTTCCTGCGATTTCGGCGGTATGAGAAATACTGTTTTCGTGGAAAATGACGGTGATTTAAGGCGGACAGGATTCGGACAGGCAAATGTCAAGACAAGCCCTGTATTCCTTGCGGCTTTGACTCGTGAAGCAATTTTCGGGCAGATGGTAAAGCCCTTTACCCTGAAAGCGCAGGTCAATTCCAAAGACTATACAGACGTGATTGAAGAAGGAAGTCAGCCCTATGAGGTGCTTGCAGAATATCCTTTGGAATACCAAGCGAATTTGTTGGAAGGTATGAAAGGCGTTGCACAGGATTTAGGGGCGGCTGTTCCAGATGGCTATACACTTTACTGCAAGACCGGCACGGCAGAAGTCGGAAGAGGGGACTATCTCTATGTTTCGGGCTGTCTCCTGAACGATAACGACAATACCAGCGAGTCCCCCATTTATGACGATTACAGCAATTATGCCGAAAATGGTTCGTATATCATCATTACACAATTGCAGAATCCGGATGCCTTCGGTTTCAGTTTCGCCAGCAATACAGGCTATATTTATAAACGTATTATGGCGATTGTCACAGATACCTACAGCTATGACGGCGAAGACCCTTGCCCCTACTCCGATGAAACAGAGGAAGAAACTGACATTACACAAGACCCCTATGAGGATGACCAAGACCAACGGGAAGAAGAAACCTCAGAAGAACAAGACGATAATTCCGATGAAGACCAAGAAGATGATACCAAAGAATCTTAATTTCAGAAATAAAAAAGCTGTTGCACCATTCATTTCGGTGCAACAGTTTTTTTTATTAGCTCATTTCGAATGCGCCAGTATACAATTGGTAATATACTCCGCCTTTTGCAATTAAATCATCATGTGAACCACGTTCAATAATTCGACCGTGTTCCAATACCATAATTACATCAGAGTTGCGGACAGTTGACAATCTGTGAGCGATAACGAATGTAGTACGTCCTTCCATGAGTTTATCCATACCACGCTGTACAATTGCCTCTGTACGGGTATCAATGGAACTTGTTGCTTCGTCCATAATCATAACAGGCGGGTCAGCAACCGCCGCACGGGCAATGGCAATCAATTGTCTTTGACCCTGTGAGAGGTTCGAACCGTTTCCGGTTAATAACGTCTGATACCCTTCAGGAAGTCTGGTAATGAAATCATCTGCACCAGCCAGTTTTGCGGCGGAAATGCATTCTTCATCCGTGGCATCCAATTTGCCATAGCGGATATTGTCCATGACTGTACCTGTGAAGAGGTTCGTTTCCTGCAATACCAGACCCAGAGAACGGCGCAAGTCGCTTTTTGCTATCTTGTTGATGTTGATACCGTCATAACGAATTTTACCATCTGCAATGTCATAGAATCGGTTAATCAGGTTAGTGATAGTAGTTTTACCTGCGCCAGTCGAGCCAACGAAGGCAATTTTCTGCCCACGTTTCGCATACAATGTGATATTGTGCAAAACAGGCTTTCCGGCTTCATATTCGAAATCTACATCATCAAGAGTAACATCACCCTTTAATTCGCTGTAAGTGACAGTTCCATCCGCCTGATGAGGATGTTTCCAAGCCCAGTGCCCTGTATGCTTTTCGGTTTCAGTGATAGTGCCGTCAGGTGCAATTTCGGCATTGACAAGTTTTACATAACCTTCATCGGTTTCAGGTTCTTCATCCATCAAAGCAAAGATTCTTTCCGCACCTGCCAGAGCCATGACAACAGCGTTGATTTGCTGTGCTACCTGATTGACATTACCTGTGAATTGTCTGGTCATGTTCAGGAATGCCACAACAATACTCACGTCAAGAATGGTCTGATGATTCACAAGTGCATAAATGCTGGGATTGTTCACACCTGCAAGCACCAGCAGACCGCCTACCACTGCAAGCAATACATACAGAATATTGCCGATATTCATAACCACAGGTCCTAAAATGCTGGAATAGGTATTGGCTTTGAAAGCATCGTTGCAGAGTTCTTCATTGATTTCGTCAAATTGTTTCTGAGCGGTTTGTTCATGGCTGAATACCTTGACAACTTTCTGACCGTTCATCATTTCTTGAATATAGCCCTCTGCCTTTCCGACAGATTCCTGCTGACGGATGAAGTATTTCGCCGAACCTCCGCCCATTTTGCCGGATACTGCCATAATTGCAATTACGCCGACGACTGTAATCAATGTCAGCCACAAACTATAGTACAGCATCAGGAAAAATACTACTATTACGACTGTTCCGGCTCTTAATAATGTCGGCATAGCTTGAGAAATCAACTGCCGGAGTGCATCAATATCATTGGTGTAATAGCTCATAATATCGCCGTGTTTGTGGGTGTCAAAATAGCGGATAGGGAGATTCTGCATCCGTTTGAACATACTCTGGCGCATCTTGTTCAGGTAGCCTTGTGTGATGAATGCCATTAACTGCGTGTACAATGTCACGGCAATGATGGAAACAACATAAAGAACGACCAGTGTCACCATCATGGGGAAAATCTTTTCTTTGGCGGTTTCCCATGACCATCCGTTGTCAAATGCATCAGTGATGACTTTAATTACCCTCTGGATGTACATATCCGGAATAGCCGAGGCAATCGAGGAAAACAGAATACACACAATTGTTACAGGGAGCATGACCGGATAAAATTCTGCAAGCATTTTCAATAAACGTCCGAGAACGTTTTTATTCAATGTAGGCTTTCCGCCTCTTGGCATAGGTCTTGGCATTACTCGTCACCTCCGTTGTTTTGCTGTTGATATACGTCACGATAAATTTCAGAACGTGCCATTAGTTCGGTATGTGTTCCAATGTCTTCAATTGTGCCGTTATTCATGACAATAATCATGTCTGCATCCTGTACAGAAGAGATACGCTGTGCAATGATGATTTTCGTCGTTTCGGGAATAAATGTGCGGAATCCCTGACGAATTAACGCATCTGTCTTGGTATCGACTGCACTGGTGGAATCGTCCAGAATGAGGATTTTCGGCTTTTTCAGCAATGCACGGGCGATACAGAGTCTTTGTTTCTGACCGCCGGAAACGTTTGTGCCACCTTGTTCAATGTGAGTTTCGTAGGCATCGGGGAAACTTTCGACAAAATCAGATGCTTGCGCCAATTGACAGGCTTCCCTGATTTCGTCATCTGTTGCATTGGGGTTGCCCCATTGCAGATTTTCTTTGATAGTGCCGGAGAATAATTCATTTTTCTGCAATACCATTGCCACGGAATCACGTAGGGTTTCAAGGTCATAGCTTTTGACATCTGTTCCACCGACTTTCAATGTACCCTGACTGACATCATATAATCTTGGTATCAGCTGAACGAGGGTTGACTTACTCGAACCAGTACCGCCGATAATACCGACTGTCGCACCGCTGGGAATATGTAAATTGATATCGGAGAGGGCGAATTTTTCAGCCTTTTCAGAATATTTGAAGCTGACATTTTCGAAATCAATTGAACCGTCCTGAACTTCCCTGACAGGGTTTTCAGGGTTGTGAATGGTAGGTACTTCGGTAAGTACTTCACAGATACGTTTCATGGATTCTGCGGACATTGTCACCATGACATAAATCATGGAAAGGAACATCAATGACATTAGAATCTGTACGCCGTAAGTAATCATAGCAGAAATCTGACCAATATTGACCGTTTTGTCAAGAATCGCCATCTTTGAACCAACTGACAGAATGAATACCATATCAAAATACATACAAAGGCTCATTAAGGGTTGGTTCATTGCAACGATTCTTTCCGCCTTGGTGAAATCTGCACGAATATCCTCCGCAGCCGTTCCGAATTTCTGTTTTTCATATTCTTCATGAGAAAAGCCCTTGACAACACGCATTGCACGGACATTTTCTTCAATGGATTCATTCAGACGGTCATACTTCTTGAACACGCTCCGGAATGCCGGCATTGCTTTTTTTCCGATGATTGCCAGACCAACAATTAAAATCGGAATGACTACCACGAAAGCCATTGCCAGCGAACCGCCCATTTTGAAAGCGGCAACCGTTGACAGAATAAACATTAACGGACTGCGCAAGCCCATTCGAATCAGCATCATGAATGACATTTGAATATTATTGACATCTGTTGTCATTCTGGTGACAAGAGACGAAGACGAAAATCTGTCGATATTCTGAAATGAATATTTCTGTACCCGTTCGAACATATCATGACGCAGATT